>DASQCE010000074.1:0-2659 GCA_035634855.1 Mycobacterium sp. | reverse complement strand
CGCCGCCCTCTGCTCTTCGCCCGAGAGGCTCATCGCCGTCGTCCAACGTCAGCCACAGGTACTTCCCGCGCCGGCCGGTGCCGGTGATCCGCGCATCGAGCAGCCGTGCGGTCAGGTCGGCGGGACCCGCTTCGTGACGACGCACCGCGCGCGGGTGGTGCACCCGCACGGCGCTGATGGTTCGACCCGTCACGTGGGCCGCCAGTCCGCGTCGGACGACCTCGACTTCGGGCAGCTCAGGCATCAACACCAGGGGCTAGCGCGTTCCACGCGGCGGCGGCGGCCCTCAGCTCCGCCTCTTTCTTCGTCCGGCCGACGCCCTTGCCGTACTCGACGTCGGTGACGATGACCGTCGCCGTGAATTCCTTGTCGTGGTCGGGGCCGGTCGAGGTCACCAGATACGATGGCGCTCCCATGCCGCGCGAAGCCGTCAGTTCCTGCAGGCTGCTCTTCCAGTCCAGCCCAGCACCCAGCGTCGGCGCGGTGTCCAGCAGCGCGTTGAACAGCCGCATGATCACCTCGCGGGCCACCACGATGCCGTGCTCCAAATAGATTGCGCCCAGCAGGGATTCAACTCCGTCGGCCAGGATGCTCGACTTGTCGGCGCCGCCGGAGTGCTCCTCACCCTTGCCCAGCAGCAGGTAGGCGCCGAGACCGTCATCGGACAGGTGCCTGCCGACGTCGGCCAGTGCATGGGTGTTGACGATGCTGGCGCGCAGCTTGGCCAGGTCGCCCTCGGTGCGGTCGGGGTGTCGGTGGTAGAGCTCCTCGGTGATGGTCAGCCCGAGCACAGCGTCGCCGAGGAACTCCAGGCGCTCGTTGGTGGGCAGCCCGCCGTTCTCGTAGGAGTAGCTGCGGTGCGTCAACGCGATGGTCAGCAGTTCGTCGGGCAGGTCGACACCCAACGCCTTGAGCAGGGCCGCCCGGTCGACGCTCACTTGTCGTCCCGATCCAGGATGCCGGAGAGCTTGGCCCACCGCGGATCGATCTGCTCGTGGTGATGGCCCGGCTCAGCGGTGGCCAGCGGCACCCCGCACTGCGGGCAGAGCCCCGCACAGTCCGGCCCGCACAGCGGTGAGAACGGCAGCGCCAGACCCATCGCGTCGATGATCGGCTGCTCGAGGTCGACGGTGTCGTCAGCGACGCGGCCGAGTTCATCCGACTCGGTGGTCTCGTCGGTCGCGCTGTCGGGGTAGGCGAAGAGCTCGGTGAGGTCGATCTCGACGTCACCGGTGATCGGGGTGAGGCAGCGTGCGCACTCCCCCGACGTCGGGGCCCACACCGTCCCGCTGACCAGCACTCCCTCCGAGACCGATTCGATCCGCAGATCCAGCTTCAGCGGCGCGCCCTCGTCGATCCCGATCAGGTCCAGACCGATGCGCGACGGACTGGGCACCGTCTCGGACAGCGTCATCATCGACCCCGGCCGCCGGCCGAGCCGGGAAATGTTGATTACGAGCGGCGACCGTGAGGCGCGGCGCGCCGCCGCCTTCGGATGCGTCGCCATAAATGTCAATCCTACGGCGACGGCCGCAAGCTACCGTGCGGCGTAGTCGTGGGTACCTGCGGCGGTGCGCAGCTGATGACGGCCGCGGCCCACCGATCGAATGGTTCCGTTCAGGAAGTCCTCGAACTCCGCGAGCTTGTTGTCGACGTAGATGTCGCACTCACCGCGCAGCCGGTCGGCCTCGGCGTGTGCCGAGTCGATGAGGCGGGTGGCCTCGGCCGTCGCGGTCTGCACGATCTCGGTCTGCGACACCAGCCGCTGTTGCTCCTTGATGCCTTCCTGGACGGCCTTCTCGTAGGCCAGGTTGCCGCTCTCGATGAGCCGGTCGGCCTCGGTCTTGGCGCGGCCGGCGATGGCCTCGTACTCGCGCTTGGCGGTGGCAGCGATGCGACTGGCCTCTTCGCGGGACTCGCCGACCATCCGCTCGCTGTGCTGGCGAGCCTCGGCCACCATCCGGTCGGCCTGCGCCTTCGCGTCTGCCAGCAGCCGGTCGGCTTCGGCGCGCGAGTGGTTGATCAGCGAATCGGCCTCGGCGGTGGCCGTCGACACCATCGAATCGGAGTGTTCCTTGGCCTCGCGCAGCAACGAGTCACGCGCGTCAAGGACGTCCTGGGCGTCATCTAGCTCGCCGGGTATCGCGTCCTTGATGTCATCGATCAGCTCGAGGACATCGCCGCGGGGGACCACGCAGCCTGCAGTCATCGGCACGCCGCGGGCTTCTTCCACAATCGCGCCCAATTCGTCGAGCGCTTCAAAAACTCGGTACACGGCAACACCCTCCAGGCGTAGTTGACAGTTACCAGTGTGCCTGGTGTTACCCGTGTGACTCAGCTTCCGCGCCGGTGTGTCGTCCGTTGGCCCTTTTGCTGTGCCTGCGCGTCTCCCCCAGGCCGCAACTCCCGTCCGAATTGCTTCGCGCACATTATGTCAACACGGCGGAACTGCGGCGCGCCGGCAGCGGCTGGCAAAAGCAAAATCACCCGCACATACCACGTGGCGGGCGATTTTGCGTCAGCTCAGCACACTGGCTGCGGCTACGACGTTGCCTGTTTGAGGAGGTCGCGGGCCCGGTCGAGCATCGAGGCGAACGGCCCGGCAGCAAAATTCATCTTGGCCGACTCGACACCTGCGTGCGGACGAGTGGGTGCGATC
>DASQCE010000073.1:0-2041 GCA_035634855.1 Mycobacterium sp. | reverse complement strand
ACCGCTTCGCCGAGCCCCGCAACGAGCACAAGAAACACCGCTACGCGTTCACGCCGTTCGGCGGTGGTGCGCACAAGTGCATCGGCATGGTGTTCGGCCAGCTCGAAATCAAGACCATCATGCACCGGCTGCTGCGCCGCTATCGGCTGGAGCTCCCGCGGCCCGGCTACAAGCCGCGCTACGACTACGGCGGCATGCCGGTCCCGATGGACGGCATGCCGATCGTGCTGCGCCCGTTGCGATAACGCGCTTACACCGCCGCGAAACTGTATGCCGGCAGTGAAAGTTCGATCGAGTAGCACCGTGTTGGAATCCCCCCACAAGCGGGAGATACTCCCTGTTTCGGCGCTCAGGCGGCAGTCAGCAGCCGGTTCGCACAGGCGATGACTGCGCGCAGCGCGGACTGCGTCGGGTCGTCGGACCAACCCATCGCCCACTGGGACTGGGCGCCGTTGGAACCGCGGACGAACGTCGCGGTGTGCTCGCCGGCCGGAACCTGATGAAACGCCGTCATTTCGACCGCGATCCCACGGTCGTAGAGCATTGCCGTCAGGGCCCCGACGGGTCCGGACGCGGCGGCCGCCGATGTGCTGATGCGATCGCCGACGGCCAGGGTGGCCTTGTAGTTGCGGGCCTGCGGGCCCAGCCGGGTGGACGGACGCTCGGCGTCGGTGCACTGCCAGTTGCCGAGCCGCAGCGGTCCCGAGCTGGACGCATATTCGTCGTGAAACGCCTCGAAAGACATCGCGTCGGCCTCCTGGCGCAGACCGCGGGGCATCGGGGCGTCGATGTGGGCCGCAAACGACGTCGTGGTCAGCGGCGCTGCGCTGGTAGCGAATGTGATTTTCATGTGCCGGTCTTCTCAGGTCTTCAGGAAGTGACCGACGTAATAGCTTCGACCCACAGCGAGGGGTCGGTCAGGATCAGACCCCGCTGCGGGTTGCTACTACGAGTCGCCTCGGCACGTCCGCGATGCTAGGCGCTGAACCGCACCGCGCGCAAACCCTTTCGGTTTCGCGTTTTGGACGAGACCCTGAGCATTTGTTCGCGTATCGGCTGTTTTCACGACGTGGCGAGTGGGATTCTCATAGCACGTGAAACCGGGGTTACTGGGAAAACGGGGCGGCCAATTGAACAATCGTGGTCCGCGGACTCGGGATACGGCGATACCTGTGGGCGAGCGCATCGGTTCCCTCCGGTATCTGCGTGCCGAGGACCGATGGGAGCTGACGGTGCACCACCGCGTGCGTGCACCGCTGCCGCCGCAGAACTCCCACAGCGACGCCTGCTAGCCGCCTAGGGCCGAGCCGGGCTCGGGCCAACGCCAGCTTCTCCAACTCTGCCTCGGCCAACCGGGCCGGCTTCCCTCGCGAGTGCTTCAACCGCCTGGCCGCGCCAGGAGGTGGACGACCCGGACAGCTAACGCGCTGATACTGCCCTGGCCGGAGGAGGGTCCACAATCTGTGGTCTGGTGGCTTTATCATTGGTCCATGACCTCAGACGCAGCATCGGTTCGCGCGGCGACAGACGACCTGTTCAATCGCGTGGTCCCCGGCCGGGCCTCGGAGATGATCGTCGATCAGATCCGACTGCTGATCCGCGACGGCTCGCTCAAACCCGGCGACCGGCTTCCCGCCGAACGGGAACTGGGCGAAAGGTTCGGCGTGAGCCGGGTGACCGTTCGCGAGGCGTTACGCGGACTGGAGGCCAACGGCATGGTCACCATCAAAGTCGGCGCCCGCGGCGGCGCATTTGTCACCGCACCCACAAGCGCCCGCATCGGCGAGGGCATCATCGACCTGCTGAGCCTGTCGGGACTGACCGACAAGGAGGTAACCGAAGCGCGCCAGATCTTCGAACTCGGCATCATCCCGCTGGTGTGCGAACGGGCGACCGAGCATGACATCGACGACCTGCTCGAGATCTGCGATCGCGGCGACGCCTCCCTCGAGAAGGGCTCGTATCCGATGGAGCTGTCGGCGGAATTCCACACCCGAGTCGCCAAGGCCAGCCATAACGCCGCGATCGCGATGCTCGCCGA
>DASQCE010000072.1:0-12808 GCA_035634855.1 Mycobacterium sp. | reverse complement strand
TGAACGACGACATGCCGACGTTGAACGTGTCGCCCTGGATCGACGGGATGATCTTCGCGAAGTCAGCCTCGCGGTATTCCGCTTGAAGGCCCAACGTTGCGGCGATCGCGTTCATCAGGTCGACGTCGAAACCGACGATCTTGCCGCTGGGATCCTTGAATTCATTAGGGGTGTAGGGAATGTTGACGCCGACGATCAGCTTTCCGGACGACTTGATGGCCTCGGGCACGGTGTTCGCGATCGCGTCGACCTTTTCGGCATTGACCGCCGTGGTGGCCGTGGTCGGTCCGGCCTCTTCGCTCTTACTCGAGCATCCCGACAGCACGAGAGCGCCGGTCGCAGCAAACACTGCTGCGATGCGCCAGAACTTCATTGGTCCGCCTTGACATCCAGCTGACACGGTTGCCTCTACTTTCTGCTTCGTGGATCCGGCTCGCAACACCGGTAACGGAACAGTAGTAGAGACCTAACGCGCTGGCAGGAGAACGGAAGCCGTGGATCAACCCAGGGGTCTGCTACTCCGTCCAGCCCTCCTTCATGAGGTTGTATCCTGCCTTCCACGTCGAAGCCCTGCCGAGAAAAATCGAGACAGCACAGCTCGGCGGTCCGGATCGCGTCCGTCTGGTCGTAGGCCGGGTCCGCATAGGCCGGTGCGATAGACGTGGCCGCGCCGACCGCCACGAACAGAGCCGCAACACGTGCGCTGGCAATCCGGGGAATCGCCGTGTTCGTCTTCCGCACTCCTTGTTTGCCTCTGGGAATCACTTTTCTGTGCTGAACGGGCCCGTGTGTCTGCTCATCGCAGTGAAGAAACATAGCGTTAACAGAAATTGGATTCCCAGGGATGAGAAGGCCGCTTTGCGTTGAAGTCGCGGATTCCTTTGCACCCGCCTACCGCCAATTGCGAAATACCGGATATCGCTTAATTGTTGTGCCACACTTCGGCCATGGAAAGCCCCGCTCCTCCCGCCATGTTGCAACATCTGTGGAAGTCCGCGCTGCTATCCGGGATTCTCGCTGTGATTCTCGGCATTCTGGTGTTGACTTGGCCAGGCATCACGATTGTCGTTGCGGCGATCTTCTTTGGCGCCTCTCTATTGGTCTATGCCATCTCGCAGGTGGTATTCGCGTTCAGCTTGCATGTGTCGGCCGGCGGGCGGGTTCTGCTGTTCATCAGTGGCGCCGCGGCGCTGATTCTCGCGGTGCTGTGCTTCCGCAGCCTGGAGCAGTCGATCCTGTTGCTGGCCATCTGGATCGGCGTCGGATTCATCTTCCGTGGCGTGGCGACCGCCGTGTCCGCGATCAGCGACCCGACACTTCCTGGCCGGGCGTGGGAGATCTTCATCGGCGTAATCAGCTTGGTGGCCGGCGTGGTGATGCTCGCGTCGCCGTTCGAATCGATCGCGACGCTGACCGTCGTCGTCGGCATCTGGCTGATAGTCATCGGCGTCTTCGAGGCGGTCTCCGCCTTCGGTATCCGGAAAGCGGCCAAGGACGTCGGAGGTGTGCGCGAAAAGCTGACGACGCCCGCACCCGCCGAACCTGCCGGGTAGGGCCGCCATAAACACGGGTCCAAAACCCTGGTGTCACCGGCCGAATCACTACTACAATTCGTCGTAGATAGAATCTAGGCCTGGGAGCGGCGCATGGATGTCCTGGATGTTTCGCGGTGGCAGTTCGGTATCACCACCGTCTACCACTTCATCTTCGTCCCGCTGACGATCGGCCTGGCTCCGCTCATCGCGGCGATGCAGACCGCCTGGGTCGTCACGGGAAATACCGGGTGGTACCGGCTGACGCGGTTCTTCGGGAAGCTGTTCCTGATCAACTTCGCGATCGGCGTGGCCACCGGGATCGTGCAGGAATTCCAGTTCGGGATGAACTGGAGCGAGTACTCACGCTTCGTCGGCGACATCTTCGGCGCTCCACTGGCGTTCGAAGGCCTGGTCGCGTTCTTCTTCGAGTCGACGTTCCTCGGGCTGTGGATTTTCGGCTGGAGCCGGCTGCCGCGGCTGGTCCACTTGGCCTGCATCTTTATCGTCGCGTTCGGGGTGAACGCCTCGGCGTTCTTCATCATCGCGGCGAATTCGTTCATGCAGCATCCGGTCGGCGCCCGGTTCAATCCCGAAACGAAGCGGGCCGAACTGGTCGACTTCGGCGCTCTGCTGACGAACAACACCGCGATATGGGCGTTTCTTCATGTCGTCGCCGCATCATTGCTGACCGCCGGGGCGTTCGTCGCCGGGGTGTCCGCGTGGTTGATGGTCCGCTCGCACGAGCGGCCGGAGGAAGCCGCCGACGCCACGACGATGTATCGGCCGGCGACGATCGCGGGCAGCCTGATCGCACTGGTGGCCGCGGCGGGACTGTTCTTCACCGGCGACTTCCAGGGCAAGCTGATGTTCGTCCAGCAGCCGATGAAGATGGCGTCTGCGGAGTCGTTGTGCCACACCGAATACGATCCCGACTTCTCGGTCCTGACAGTCGGCACGCACAACAACTGCGACAGCGTCACACATGCCATCGAGGTGCCTTACGTACTGCCCTTCCTGGCAGAGAGCAAGTTCACCGGTGTCACGCTGCAGGGCGTCAAGGACCTCCAGCTGCAATACGAGCAGAAGTTCGGTCCCGGCGACTACCGGCCCAACCTGTTCGTCACGTATTGGGCGTTCCGGGCGATGATCGGATTCTTGGCGTTCCCAGTGGCTTTCGCGCTCCTAGCGCTGTGGCTGACGCGCCGCGGGCGGATTCCCGACCAACGCTGGTTCGGCTGGTTCGCGCTGATCACCCTCCCGACGCCGTTCCTCGCCAACTCAGCCGGCTGGGTGTTCACCGAAATGGGCAGACAGCCGTGGGTCGTGGTGCCGAATCCGACCGGAGACCAGATGGTGCGGTTGACCGTGCAACAAGGAGTGTCCGACCACTCCGCCGGGATGGTGTTCTTCTCGCTTGCCGTGTTCGCCCTGCTGTACGGCGTGCTGGCCATGATCTGGTTTTGGTTGATGCGCCGCTACATCGTCGAGGGACCGCTCGAGCACGACTCCGAACCCGCCCCGCCCGCACCGCCGGACTCCGACGACGTGGCTCCCCTGTCCTTCGCCTACTGAGAGGACAAGATCGTGGGACTTCAAGAACTGTGGTTCTTCCTCATCGCGGCGCTGTTCCTCGGCTTCTTGATCCTCGAGGGTTTCGACTTCGGGGTCGGCATGCTGATGGCGCCGCTCGGCGCGGTGGGTGAGGGAGATTCCGAAACCCGCAGGCGCGCAGTGCTGAACACAATCGGGCCGGTCTGGGATGGCAACGAGGTGTGGCTGATCACCGCGGGCGCTTCGATGTTCGCGGCGTTTCCGAACTGGTACGCGACGGTGTTCTCGGCCCTGTACCTGCCGCTGCTGGCGCTCCTATTCGCGATGATCCTGCGCATCGTGGGCATCGAATGGCGCGGCAAGATCGACGACCCGCGGTGGCGCGCCCGGGCCGACGCCGGCATCGCGATCGGATCGTGGGTGCCCGCGATCCTGTGGGGCGTGACTTTTGCAATCCTGCTCCGCGGCTTGCCGATTGACGCCGACCACCGCGTGCACCTGTCGGTCGGCGATGTGCTGAATCCGTACACACTGCTTGGCGGGCTGGCGACCGCGTCGCTGTTCGCCTTCTATGGCGCGGTGTTCATCGCGCTGAAGACCGCAGGACCGGTGCGCGACGACGCATTCCGGTTCGCGCGGATGTTGTCGGTCCCGGCCATCGTGCTGGCGGGCGGGTTCGGGTTATGGACGCAGCTCGCGCACGGCAAGGCCTGGACCTGGCTGGCTCTCGCCGTCGCGGTCGTCGCACTGCTGACCGCCGTCGCGCTGATGTGGGCGCGCCGTCGGGAAGGCTGGGCCTTCGTGTCGACAGTCGTGGTGGTGGCAGCGGTCGTCGTGCTGCTGTTCGGCTCGATGTATCCGAACCTGTTGCCGTCCACGCTCAACCCGGAGTGGAGCGTGACGATCTACAACGGGTCGTCGACCGACTACACGCTGAAGATCATGTCGTGGGCGTCGTTGACGTTGCTGCCGCTGGTGATCGGATACCAGGCCTGGACCTACTGGGTGTTCCGCCGCCGAATCACCGCCGACGCGATCCCCGCATCCATCGGACTGTCGAGGCGGTCGAGCTGAACCTGCTGCGAAGTTCTAGGGCGATGCGGCGCTTCCTCGCCGCATCGGTGGCCTGCGGTGTCGTCATCAGCGCCACCACGATCGCGTCGGCCGTGGTGCTGGCGCATATCGTGGCGGGCGTCATCACCGACCCGGGAACCCGCACGGTCGCACACTGGGCCGCCCCGCTGTGGATTCTGGTGACGCTGTGGGTCATCCGCACGCTTGCGCACTGGCTGCAGGGCAGACTGTCGCAACGGGGCGCGACGGCGGTGATCGCCGACCTGGCCGGCGAAGTGCTGCGCACCGTCACCGCGCTGCCACCGCGCCAACTCGCCGCGCAGCGCGATTCCGCCGCCACGCTGATCACCCGGGGCCTTGACGGGTTGCGACCCTACTTCACCGCGTATCTGCCATCGCTGGTCCTTGCAGGCCTTCTCACCCCGGCTGCGGTCGTGGTCATCGCGGTTTACGACGTCTCCTCCGCGTTCATCGTCCTGATCGCGCTGCCGCTCATCCCGATCTTCATGGTGCTGATCGGGTTGCTCACCCGCGACCGGTCCGCGGCGTCGCTGGCCGCGATGACCACCCTGCAGTCGCGGCTGTTGGATCTGGTTGCGGGCATTCCCACGCTGCGCGCACTCGACCGGGTGGGCGGATCTGCACATCGGATCGCCGAACTCGGTGCGGCCCATCGCCGTTCGGCGATGGCGACGCTACGTATCGCGTTTCTGTCGGCGCTCGTGCTCGAGCTGTTGGCCACCCTCGGTGTCGCGCTCGTCGCGGTTGGTGTCGGCCTACGCCTGGTATTCGGCGACATGACGCTGGCGGCCGGGCTCACCGCCCTGCTGCTGGCGCCTGAGGTCTTCTGGCCGCTGCGCCGCGTCGGCATGGAGTTCCACGCCGCCCAGGATGGTAAGACCGCCGCCGACAAGGCATTCCGGCTACTCGACACGCTGCACACGCGACCAGCCGGCACGCGCACCGTGACGGCGGCGGGTGCAACCATCCACATCGATGCGCTAGACGCCGCCGTCGAACCTGGCCTGGTTACAGTGCTGACCGGACCCAACGGCGTTGGCAAGACCACGCTGCTGCAGACGATTCTCGGATTGAGTCCCGGTGACGTTCGGGTCGCCGGTGTTGACGTCACGGACCTGGATCCCCAGGCGTGGCGAAGCCAGGTGGCATGGCTTTCACAGCGACCCGTGCTGGTGCCCGGCAGCATCCGCGACAACCTCGAACTGTTCGGGTTACTTGCCGACCTCGACAGCGCCTGCCGCGCCGCGGGTTTTGAGGAGGTGCTGGCCGAACTGCCGAACGGACTGGAGACCGTCATCGGCCGCGACGGGGTCGGCCTGTCGCTGGGACAGCGACAGCGGCTGGGTCTGGCCAGAGCGCTCGGCTCATCGGCGCCGGTGCTACTGCTCGACGAGCCCACGTCGCACCTGGACGCCCGGATGGAATCCCGCATCCTGCAAGCCATCGTGGCACGGGCGCGGGCAGGGGCGACCGTGCTCGTCGTCGGACACCGCGAACCCGTGCTGGCGATCGGCGACAGGGTGTTGTACATGGGGAGCCTTGTCGATGCGTGACCTGCTGCGTCCTCGGCTGCCCCGGCTGATGCTGGCCCTCGTATTGGGGGTGCTGTCGCTTGGCAGCGCGCTGGCGCTGGCAGGGGTCTCCGCGTGGCTGATCACCAGGGCATGGCAGATGCCACCCGTGCTGGACCTGTCGGTGGCGGTCGTAGCGGTGCGCGCGCTCGGCATATCGCGCGGCGTGCTCGGCTATTGCCAGCGGCTGGCGTCGCACGACACCGCGCTGCGGGCCGCCGCCGACACGCGGGAGGCCCTGTACCGCAGGCTCGCCGACGCGCCTGCCGATGTCGCGATGCGGTTGCACAGCGGTGAGTTGGTGGCCCGCATCGGCGCCTCGGTCGACGAACTTTCCGATGTGCTGGTGCGGGCGGTGTTGCCGATTGCGGTCGCCGCTCTGCTTTCAGTGGCCGCCGTCGCGACGATCGCGGTGATCTCCCCCGTCTCCGCGGTCGTGCTCGCGCTCTGCCTGGTGATCGCGGGTGTGGCCGCGCCGTGGCTGGCGGCCCGAGCTGCGAGCGCCGCGGAGGACGTTGCGGCGCAGCATCATTCCGGCCGTGACGTCGCGGTGATGCTCGCCCTCGAGCATGCGCCCGAATTGCGGGTCAGTGGCCGCCTCGACGCGGTCGTCGCCGAAGCCGATCGCAGGCACCGCGAATGCGGCCATGCCACCGACCGCGCCGCAGCCCCGGCCGCTCTCGCCGCGGCGGCTCCGACCGCGGCCGTCGGCATCAGCGTGCTCGGCGCCGTCGTCGCCGCGATCGGCATTGCCGACGCCGTCGCACCGATGACCGTGGCGATACTGATGCTGTTGCCGCTGTCCGCGTTCGAGGCAATTACCGCCCTGCCCGCCGCCGCGGTGCAGCTCACCCGATCGCGGATCGCGGTCCGCCGGCTGCGCGACCTCACCGAGCGGGACAGCAATATGCGCACGCGACCGCAGGTGACGCCGGTAGCGCTCGAACCTGGTGCCCGGCTGGCGGTCACCGGACCCAGCGGTTCGGGCAAGACCACCCTGCTGATGGCCATGGCCGAAAACCCAGCGAGGGCGGCGTTTTTCGCCGAAGATGCGCATCTGTTCGCCACTACCGTGCGCGACAATCTGCTGGTTGCCCGCGGCGACGCAACCGACGACGAGCTGCGAAACGCGCTGCAGCGGGTAGGCCTTGGCGATTGGCTCGATGCGTTGCCCAGCGGCCTGTCGACGGTCCTCGTCGGCGGTGCGGCAGCCGTTTCCGCCGGACAGCGCAGGCGACTGCTGCTGGCGCGGGCACTGATCTCGACAGTGCCGACCGTGCTCCTAGACGAACCGACCGAGCACCTCGACGCCACGGACGGCAGCGAAGTGCTGACCGAACTCCTCACCCCCGGCGCGCTTTTCCCGGCCGAACGCGCCGTCGTCGTCGCCACCCACCACCTGCCCGACGAGGTTGTCTGTCCCGTACTCAACCTCACACCCGGCGGGTAGCCTCACCGGCATGAGCGAACCGCCGCCGCCACCCCAATATGGCGCGTACCCCGGCAGCTACCCGCCGCCGCCACCCCAGCCCTACTCCGGGTTCGCCCTCCCGCCGAGCGGGCCACGCAACGGGCTCGGCATCGCCGCGCTGGTTATCGCGATCGTCGGGCTGGTGTTCTGCTGGACGGTGGCAGGCGGCGTCATCCTCGGCCTGACCGCCGTGATCATCGGGTTCGTCGCGCAGGGCCGGGTCAAACGTGGTGAGGCGACGAACGGCGGTGTCGCGATCGCCGGAATCGTGTTGGGGTTCTTGGCGATCATCGTGTCGCTCATCTTCATTCCGATCTGGATCGGGGTCTTCGCCGAGGTCGGCGGGACGGACTACGTCGACTGCCTGTCCAAGGCCGGGTCCGACAACCAGGCCATCCAGAAGTGCGCCGACCAGTTCCGCGACCGCGTCGAAAACCAGTTCTCCGTCACGATCACGCCCCACGACTAGCTACACACCGCGCCGCCTCGGCATGAATTCCAGCGACAGCAGCACGATCAACAGCGGCAGCACCTGCGTCAGCGACGCCATGACGTAGCGGCGGTCACCCAGCGCGTGGAATTTGCGCAGGTAGCGGTACAGGGATTCCAGCGCGATCAGCGCGTCGCCGAGGTGGATGGCCGTGTAGATCAGGCTGGCGATCTTGCCCCGGTTCCTGTCGTTGAAGATCTCCGGGAACGCCGCGAACGCCAACGACAGCCGCTCCGCCCCGTTATCGCGGGCCCACGCGATCATATCGACGGACAGCCGCTCGTCGATGCCGTTGGGCGCGCCGCGACGCCGCCACGGCACGTCGAGTGACACCTCAGTGCCATGCCCCGCGGTCGCATACCGGTGAAATCCCTGCACCCGTCCGTGTTTGTCGCGGGCGACGATCAAAAGCACCCCGGGGTAGCAGCCCTCGAGCGCGCCGTCGAGGCACATCGAGAACCCGCGCTCGGTGCGCGCGCCGCTGGGCGACGCCTGCAGCACCTCCGTCAACTCCGCGCGCAGGCGGCCATCGAGGCCCTGCTCGGAAACCACCTCGGTGGTGATGCCGAAGTTCTGCGTGCGCTGCACGGCCTGACGCAGGTTGCGGTACTTGCGCCCGACCATGTCGAACGTCGCCACGTCGATGACCACGTCGCGCCCGATCGGCACTGCCCACAGCGACTGGCCGAGCGCCGCCGCGTCGGCCCACAGATCCAGCCGCTGCCGGCTGCAGCCAAGCACGACCAACCGCCAGCCGCGGCCGTGACACATGGCGGCGAAGTCGGCGACAAGCTCGGCGAAGCGGGTTTCGTCGCCGACCGGATCGCCGGCGACGACGGCGTAGCCCATCCGCGTCCGGTAGGCGATGGCCGCCGTGCCATCGACGTTGAAGTGATAGCACTTCATATCCTGCATGGCGAACGGCGCGAGCGGGTCACCCTTCGTCATGTCCACCAGAGCCCAAATCCGGGGCAGCTCATCGGGATTCGGCCGCGCCTCGGTCGGCCACATCAACAGCCCGCCTGCCGACACGATGATCATGTTGCCGAGTAGGTCGAACACCAGCATGTGCGCACCAAGGCCGGCCAGCACCGCCGCCAGCGCCAGCCAGGCGTGTGCCGCCGTCACCGGCCTGCCCAGGAAGATGCCGCGTGCGATAAGCGCGACCGCGGACAGAAGCGTCAGCGACCATGCCAGCCTGCCCGCGGCCTGCCAGTCGCGATCATGATCACGGGCCAGCAACACGATCAGCCAACAGAACAGGGACAGCACAGCCAGCGCGCCGATCCAGCGGGCGGCAGGCGAATCCACCTGGACGACGACCCGCTCGCGGGCCCGCAGCCCCGGAGCAAAGTGCACGTGCGATTCGCTCACAAAAAAAGGTTACGCGCGCTAACCCTTGGGACCCGGGAAATACTTGACGATGCCCTCCTGGACCACGGTGGCCAACAACTGCCCCGACCGGTCGAAGAAATGCCCGGTGCCGAGGCCGCGCGACTCCGCCGCCACCGGCGAGGACGTGGAGTACAGCACCCATTCGTCGAAATGCACCGGCCGGTGCAACCACACCGTGTGGTTCATCGTGACGGCAAAGATACGGTCGTAGCCCCACGACAGCCCGTGCGTGGTGATGATCGAGTCGAGCACCGTGGTGTCGGACGAGTACACCAGCGCCGCGGCGTTCAGCACCGGGTCGTCGGGCATGGTTCCTTCGGCCTTCATCCAGACCCGGTTGTAGGTCAGCTTCTTTCCCTTGTCGCGCATCACCCAGGTCGGATCGTTGGTGTAACGCCAGTCGATCGGCCTCAGCGCGTTGACGAAATGCGGCACGACGTCCTCGTACCCGCGCAGAAGCTCGTCAACTGGGGGCACCGACTCGGGATCGGGCAGCTCCGGCGGTTCGATGCAGTGCTCGATGCCACGACCGCCGGACAGATAGGAGATCATCGCCGTGGTCAGCAGCTGGCCGTTCTGCATCACGTCGACCCGGCGGTTGGCGAAGCGACGTTCGTCACGTAGCCGCACCACGTGGAACTCGAGGTCTTTCTCGGGGTCGCCGCCCGCGATGAAGTGTGCCGAGATCGTGCTCGGCGGCAGCTTCTCCGACACCGTCCGGCTGCCTGCCACAAAGGATTGCGCCAACATCTGGCCGCCGAACGTGCGCACCGGGTTCTTGCTGGGATGCGAGCCGACGAAGGTGTCGTCGGCTATTCGATTGAGGTCCAGCACCGCCAGCAGCTCGTCGAAATCCGCTGTCGACACTCAGTACCTCCTAGCCCGACTAGACCTATTGTCGGACTCCTCAATGCGGCTGCCGCCGCTTGATCGTCGTCCGACTAGACGTCTTCCTCCCCGATCCGGTGGACGTGGATCAGATTCGTGGAGCCTACTGTGCCGGGTGGCGCACCTGCGACGATGACCACCAGTTCGCCGCGCTTGTAGCGGCCGAGCGCTAGCAGCGACTTGTCCACCTGGCGGATCATGTGGTCGGTGCTTTCCATGTGCGGCACGATGAACGTCTCGGTTCCCCACGTCAATGCCAGCTGGCTGCGCACCTCGGGCAGCGCGGTGAACGCCAGCACCGGCAGCGGGGTATGCAGCCGGGCCAGCCTGCGCACGGTGTCGCCGGACTGAGTGAACGCGACAAGCGCCTTGGCGTCTAGCCGCTCACCGATATCGCGGGCGGCATAGGAGATCACACCGCGCTTGGTGCGCGGCACATGCGCGAGAGGTGGTGCGGCGACCGAGTTCTCCTCGACCGCAGAGATGATGCGGGCCATCGTCTTGACGGCCTCCAGCGGATACTTGCCCACCGACGTCTCGCCGGAGAGCATGAC
Organism: Mycobacterium sp.; assembly: GCA_035634855.1. GTDB lineage: Bacteria > Actinomycetota > Actinomycetes > Mycobacteriales > Mycobacteriaceae > Mycobacterium. The sequence goes on along the minus strand of DASQCE010000072.1, from coordinate 2,258 downwards.
CGCGTCGGCGCCGTCGAGAACCGCGTTGGCGACGTCGGACGCCTCGGCACGAGTCGGCCGGGAGTGCTCGATCATCGACTCCAGCATCTGGGTGGCGACGATGACGGGTTTGGCATTCTCCCTTGCCATTTGGATCGCACGCTTCTGTACCAGTGGCACTTCTTCGAGCGGAAGCTCCACGCCGAGGTCGCCGCGCGCGACCATCACGGCGTCGAACGCCAGCACGATCGCCTCGAGATTGTCGATGGCGTCCGGCTTTTCGAGCTTGGCGATGACCGGCACCCGACGGCCGACACGGTCCATGATCTCGTGCACCAGCTCGATGTCGGCAGGCGAGCGGACAAACGACAGCGCGACCAGGTCCACGCCGACCTTCAGCGCGAACTCGAGGTCTTCGATGTCCTTCTCCGACAATGCGGGCACGGAAACGTTCATGCCCGGCAGCGACAGCCCCTTGTTGTTGCTGACCGGACCGCCCTCGGTGACGGTGCACACCACATCGTTTCCGTCGATGTGCTCGACTATCAGACCGACGTTGCCGTCGTCGACCAGTAGCCGGTCTCCCGCCGCGGCGTCGTTGGCGAGCTGCTTGTAGGTGGTCGACACCCGATCGTGGGTGCCTTCGCAATCATCCACGGTGATGCGGACGGTTTCACCGTTCGCCCAGAACGTGGGACCGTCGGCGAAGCGGCCGAGTCTGATCTTGGGGCCCTGCAGGTCGGCGAGCACACCGACGGCGCGCCCGGTGTAGTCGGAGGCGGCGCGGACCCGCTTGTAGTTGGCCTCGTGGTCGGCATACGCGCCGTGGCTGAAGTTCAGTCGTGCGACGTCCATCCCGGCTTCCACCAGTGCCCTGACGGTCTCGTCGGTGGCAGTGGCGGGGCCGAGCGTACAGACGATCTTTCCGCGTCTAGTCACGTCTGATGAGCATAGTCGTGAATCGGTTCAGATGACGGCCAGGGGAAGGGCGCCGGGCCTGACCGGCTCCGGCAGATCCGACTCGCCCATCAGGTACGTGTCGACAGCGTATGCGGCGCTGCGGCCCTCCGCGATGGCCCACACGATCAGCGACGCACCGCGATGGGCGTCCCCGCAGACAAACACCCCGGCTGCGTCTGTCTGCCAATCCGATCCGCACGGCAAAGCACCGCGCCGGTTGAGTTCCAGGCCGAGACCATCCAACAGTGGCATGTGCTCGACGCCGTCGAAGCCGATGGCCAGCAAAGCCAATTCGCAGGGAATCTCAAGCGACTCGCCGACCGGCGTGATGTGTCTGCGGCCGTCGGCGTCGCGTTCGACTCTTACCTCGGCGATCTCCACGGCCCGCACGTGGCCATGCTCGTCGCCCAGAAAACGCTGCACCGCGACCTCGTAGTGGCGGGCACCGCCCTCGGCGTGTGCAGGCGACAGGCGGGTGCGCAGCACGATCGGCCACATCGGCCATGGCGAGCGTGATTCGTCGCGGTACTCCGGCGGCTCGGGGTTGTAATCCAGCTGGGTCACCGACCTCGCGCCCTGCCGGTGCGCGGTGCCGAGGCAGTCCGCGCCGGTGTCACCCCCGCCGATGATCACGACGTGCTTGTTTTTGGCGGAGATCGAGCTTGGCCCGTCGCCTTCGCACTCCTTGTTCGCGGGCACCAGGTGCTCCATCGCCAGGTGCACGCCCGGCAGGTGCCGGCCCTCGACTTCGTTGTCGCGGGCCCTCAGCGCACCCACCGCGAGCACGACGGCGTCGTACTGCTCTCGCAGCTGCTCGATGGTCAGGTCGACCCCGACCTCGCATTCGGTGACGAAACGGGTTCCCTCCGCCCGCATTTGAGCCAGTCGCTGGTTCAGCATGGCCTTCTCGAGCTTGTACTCGGGGATGCCGTAGCGCATCAGGCCGCCGATGCGGTTGTCGCGCTCGTAGACGGTGACGTCATGCCCGGCTCTCGTGAGTTGTTGTGCCGCAGCCAGTCCCGCAGGCCCGGAGCCGACGATCGCTACCTTCTTGTCCGTCGAGATGGCGGCCGGTTGCGGTTCGACGATTCCGTCCATCCAGGCCTGGTCGGCGATGCTCTGCTCGATGCGCTTGATCGTGACGCTGCCGCCGGTCTGCTCCTCGGCGATGGACAGCACGCAGGCCGCCTCGCACGGCGCCGGGCACAGGCGGCCGGTGAACTCGGGGAAGTTGTTGGTGGCGTGTAGGCGGTCGCTGGCCGCATCCCAGCGGCCCCGCCTGACGAGGTCGTTCCACTCGGGGATGAGGTTGCCGAGCG
>DASQCE010000071.1:0-19398 GCA_035634855.1 Mycobacterium sp. | reverse complement strand
GCACGTATTCCTAACGTGCGCTATTCCTTCGGCAGGACCGTGCGTTTCGTTTGGGCGCGCGGCTACACGACCGTCTCAGATTCCTTACGACTGCTCAGAGAGTACGCCCGCCCTAGTTCCGGCCAGGTGTTGTTGGTGTGGATATGCGGCTGGCTACATCGACGAGGGTGGCGCGCGCCGGCTCGCCGCGTAGTTCGAAATCATCGAGGACCGCGCGCAATTCGAAGAGGGTAGCGCCCTGCCGGCGGGCGAGGCGAGGGCGCCGGTGATGTCGGCGCGACGGTCGCCTGGGTGGGTGTGGGCGCGAAGCCGCAACAGTTCTGCGTCATAGAAGCGCATCCCAGTGTCCTGGGCCAGCTGCAACCCGGTGTCCAGGCGTTCGCGGGCCACCTGGGGTTGGCTGGCGGCGATCAACAGCCGCCCGAGGTCGCTGTCGAAGAACGTGAGGTACATGTACTCTTCGGCGATGCGCCAGGTGTCGACGAACCTGGTGATGGTTGCTGTGCGGGCCGATCGCGCGGTCGGGTTGAGGTCGTCGGCATCGAGTGCGGCCAGAGCGCCGACGACGACCTGCTGGATGGAACCCGTCCGCCCCCAGTGATCGAGGGCGTGGCGCTCTGCCAGCTCCGTCAGCTCGGCGGCGAGTGCCCGGGCACGGTCGAGTTGGCCGGCTTCGATGCGCAGCCAGCTCTCGACGAAGCGCGCGTAGGCGTGGCTGTACGGCCCCTGAGGGAAGCCGAGTGCTTCGACCCGGCGTGCCGCGTACGGCCAGCTCGGCCTCGGCGTCGGTGAGATCGCCGCACGCCAGGCAGGTCAACGCCAGATGGAGATACGCCGTCGCAATCGGGTCGTAAGGCCGGAACCACACCGCCTCGATCTGGTGGTGATCTGATGCCGAGGCGAAGTCCGCCGTGGCCGCCTCGAGGTGGGAACCGGCGGCATCGAACTCACCGCGAAGCCACGCCGGTAGCGGAGCGCAGGCCGTGGCCTGCGCGCAGCGGAGCGCCGGCCACAATCGAAAGGCCAAAAGGCAAACAACATGATTCAAATGCCCCCAGGACAGGCCCCGGCTGCGCTGGGAAATAGCCGGGCTGATCGACGGCACAGATGCCGACTGCCGACGTACTCATGGCGATCAATGGGTGCCCGCCGCGGGGATGCCTGACCCGAGGGGACAGATGCTTGCTGACTGAACCGTCGCTCGCGCTCCGTCGTCGATCGACGGCTTTACGCTTGAAATCACCTGTCGTTCAGAGACTTGTCAGCGTCCACCCGTACGGTTCGAGGGATGGAGCGCCGCTACGTTTCCGCGCTGGCCGAGGAGCTAGCGCAATTGACCTGCAGGCATCTGCCGTGGACCGACCAGAGGGTGATCGCCATCGAACTAGGCGTCGGCGAGTGCGATCTGGCCATTGACGACATGGTGCGGGGAGCCGTCCATTTGGCATGTCCGGTGCCCGGCCACATCATCGCGCGGCTGCACGAGTGGCTCGACGGGTATGACGCCACCGCCTGTACCGACGAGGCTCAATTGCGCGGCTATGTGAACCGATTGCGTTGCGCCTAGCCCCGGGCGGCCTCGGTCATCGAAGCAGTAGCGTCACCAAGTCCAGTGCCAATGCCCGGGTCGCAGTAGCGGCGCGGCACAAACCCGGCTAGACGAGCGACGGCTGGGCGGACCGCACCTGCGCGGAGTTGACGGCAGCCCGACTCGTCGCCGAAACAGCGAATGCGAGCCGGTTAGAAATGAGGCGGCATGGGCCCGCCATGCGGTGTCGGACCCATCGCGGATGCGTCGGGCAGCAATCCCGGACGGGTCCGGCTGAACCGCTCGGGCAACCGGCTCCTAAACGCGGCGATACACCGCATCGCGTTTACCCAAATAGGCCCCGGACTTCCGAGGCTGACGGGAAGTGCAAAGTGTACGCGTCGAGCTGCCGGCAGGCGGGCCCCGCCGTCACCGAAGCATCCATGTTGATAGCCAAGTTGGCGGTCGTTGATCCCGCTCACCTCCAGTCTTCAAGCGAGAAACAATCGGTGTTGTGGGGCCGCTGCTCGGTGGCCAGCGGAGAGTTCTGTGCGAGCTGCGGGGCCCCATCACACTCGGCACCTCGATAACGCGCCCGAGGTGGTGGCCGACCTCCGAAACCTGAATCCGGCCGACCTGCCAAATTTCTCCGCTTAGGGGACTTCGACTAGCGTGCCGCCCCGGCTGGTCGCCGCGACCCCGCCAGGCGGCCCCAGACCCGCGCAGGCTGCCGCGGCGACCTGGCGCCCCTAGCCCTTGCGGGCGTCTCGGGTGGCCGTGCACCGTCTGATCGCATGTGCGGCACTTCCACGTGGTGCTGCCTCGCCGTGGCCGAGGCAGGCTACGTGCCCGACGACGACTTGATTGGGGCCGAGCTCGTGTCCATTCGTTCCCTGACGCTCACCAGCTGGGACTACATAAGTTGGGGCATCGACTGTGCGGCTTGGCGATCCACTGGCCGTCGGTGGTCTGGACGAGCTCGCCCACATCCACTTTCCGCAGCTTATTGGAGATTGTGCTCTTAGGGGTTGTTCACGTACCAGGAGAGGCAGCCCGGGTGGTGCCGGCACGCGATGATGGCGTTGGCGTCAGGGGCCGAGCCGCGGATCTTGTTGACGGGGCCCGGCAGGGTGCAGCTCTTTCCATACGGGTTGAGTACGGTGACCCCGTTGTAACAGCCGTCAGCCTGAGCCGAAGTCCCGTCGTCGCTGGACATGACGATTGCCGTCGGCGCGATGGTGAAGGCCAGTGCGGCCGCTGCGGTCATCACCCATCTCGGTAACCACAGCGATTTCATACATTTCGCAACCGCTTCGATAAGCTATGTATTTCAAATGCAGCTTCTGGAAGCGGCATCGCACGAGTCGGCCTCGGCAACCCGTGGGAGAGACGCTGCCGGGGCTGAACAAAAGATTAGCCGCTTAAGACGGGGATTCGGTTCACGGGTTCTCGGGGCCAGAGGACGCAGCGATCATCGGCGACGAGAAGACGGTGTCCGACCGCCTCGATGAACTGGCCGCGTCCGGTCTCAACGAGTTCGCCGCGGTCACCTTCGACCACTCCCCGGAGGGGCGTGCGCGCACCCGCGCGCTGCTGCGAACGAAGGACGAATAACCCCCAGATTTTCTCTGGTGTGACCGCACTCACAGGCGTACGATCGAGCGCACGACGGGTTCGGGAGTGACTGATCCAAAGTGCCGGCAAGAGGTGAAAGCCGGACGCGCGAGATTAATGAGACGCACTCAGATGTCCTCCCGGACCCGCCCTTTTTGTATGCATGAGTGGTGTGGCTAGCCCCACCACCGATTCGCCGGACACCACCATTGAGCGCGGGCACCGCGGCGGGCGACGATGGTTGGCGTGACGACTGTTGTTGTGATCCAACCCGATTGGACCCGGACGCTGCTCACGCCGCTGCGCGCACTGGCGTGGTGCGCCTACCTGTACTTCGTGCTGGTCAGCGTGCTCGCGGTCGCCGGCGTCGCGTTCGTGTTCTTTGCGGGCCTTGGGTCGGGACTGCTGATGGCCACCCTCGTCGGCATTCCGCTGCTCGCTCTGGTGGTGATGAGCGGACGTGCGTGGAACAGGCTGTACCGGTCCCTGGCCCGGCTGATAGGGGTGACCATCGACGCCCCGCCGCCATTCGTTCGACCCCCCCGGCCGGTTGCACACGCTTGCGGCCGCGATGACCGATGCAGTCGGCTGGCGCAGCCTCGGATTCCTGGCGCTGCATGCGCTTTTGATGACGCCGATCGGATACGTGGTGCTCGTCGGGGCGGCGGTGTCCGCCGTGTCGGTCGTTTCACCGGTGGTGTGGTTGGCGACCGGTGAACCCTTCATGTCGCTCGGCGAGCCGGTCGATTCGCTCGGCCCGTACCTGCTGCTGTCTGCGGGCGGGGTCGTCGCGCTGTACAGCCTCGGGTGGGTGATGCTGGCCTCGGCCGCGCCCACGCACGGCTGGCCCGCGCCCTGCTCGGCCCGACCGAGCGCGAGCGGCGGGTCGTCCTGCTGGAGCGGGCTCGCGCGGTTGTCGTCGACGATTCGGTCGGCACCCTGCGCCGTGTTGAGCGTGACCTGCACGACGGCACCCAGGCCCAGCTGATCACGGTCGCGATGGCCTCGGCGCCCGCCGAGCAGCACTTCGCATCGTCTGAGGTGACCCGTGGCCGTGGACTGGTCGCCGATGCGCTGGCCAACACCGAGGACACGCTGACCGAGCTGCGTGACCTTGTCCGCGGGATCCATCCGCCCGCATTGGATCGCGGCCTGAGCGAAGCGGTGCAGACGCTGGCGGCCCGCAGCCCCATACCGGTCGAGGTGGTTGTCGACCTCGCGGCGCGGCTGTAGATCGGCGTCGAAACCATGACCTATTTCTGTGTGGCTGAGCTGCTGGCCAATGTGACACGACATTCGGGGGCCAGCAGCGCCGCTGTGCGGATCCACGGCGACGCAACTGAGTTGCGAATCGTCGTGGAGGACAACGGCTCCGGCGGCGCGCAGGCCGGCAACGGTTCGGGGCTGATCGGCTTGCGGGACCGGCTCGGGATGCTGGACGGCCGATTGCAGATCGACAGCCTGCCAGGCGGCCCCACGGTCGTCCGGTCGTCGTTCCGCCCGGGCCCGAGCAATGACCCGCCTCGTCATCGCCGAGGACAGCGCCATCCTCCGGGACGGGCTGGTGCAACTGCTCGTTGAGTGAGGCTACGAGGTGGTGGCCAAGGTGGGTAGCGCCGACGAATTGATCGAAGCGGTGCACGAATTCACACCGTACGTCGCGGTCGTCGACATCCGCATGCCGCCGACATTCACCGACGAAGGATTGGTGGCGGCGGTGGCGCTGCGCCGCTCTCACCCCGACGTCGGCGTGTTGGTGTTCTGGCAATGGGTCGAGACGCGTTACACCACAGAACTATTGGCGGGAAATCCACAGGGTGTGGGCTATCTGCTCAAGGATCGGGTCACCGATATCGCCGAGTTCGACGCCGCCGTTCGCCGCGTCGCATCGGGCGGCACCGCGCTCGACCCGGAGGTGGTGCGTCAGCTGATCGGCGGCAGGCACCAGGCCACCGTTCTGGACCGATTGACTCCACGCGAACGCGAAGTGCTGGAGCTGATGGCCGAAGGGCATTCCAATAGTGCGCTGGCGCAGCACCTTTCGATCACCGAGCGGGCCGTCGAAAGCACGTCTCGGCCATCTTCAGCAAGCTGGACCTGCCGCCGTCGCAGGCGCACCACCGTCGTGTGCTCGCAGTGGTGACCTACCTCAATTCCTGACCCGCCGACTCCACCCGACCCCGAGTCCGCCGATCGACCAGATGGTCAGGTACGCCAGCCCGAAGAATGTTGCCACGGCGAGCGCCACTCCGGTCGATTGGACGTATGCGAACGGAGACCGCACCCAGTCAAATGTCGACGCCACGACCGCATCTGGTCGTGTCACCAGGTCCCAAGAGCTCCAACGCTGGAACCGCCCGATGACGACTCCGATCGAACATAGTCCGACCGAGACAATGACGGCCGCCCACCCGGACACCGCGCCCCACTCCCGCTCGATGCGCTGGTGTACAAGGCGCATCGACACCACGCCGAGCATGATGCCCGTCCACGCCGCGAATCCGTACTGCAGGACGTGACGCCATAGTTCGACGCCTTCACCGAGGTGGACCAGATCGGTCACCAGGTAGGGCGAATTGGGAAGGAAGGCCAACCAGCCCAAACCCAAGGGAAGTAGCCATGCACGTCGCTGCACCGCTGCGAACCCGGCGGCGATGAAGACGGGAATCCATGCCAGGAACAAATTCCAGATGAGAAAGCTGGTGGGGTAGTAGAGCGGTGCTGCTGGGTCCGTGACGCCGAGGATGGTCGTAAGCGCGGTGGTTGCCACCAGCGCGGTGATCAGAACGGCGCGAGGAACATTGGTCATCCGTCCAGTTTGTCGGAAGACGGTGAGACAGGCTGGCCGGCGTTGCGGCGGCTACATGTCAGAGCCCACGGGATGGACCTGGAAGTGGCAGGCGCCGGCGATGCCGGCCGAGACGGTCACCGTATCGGTGGTGTCCGGCGGAGTCACCAGCATGTCCGTGTAGGACGGACACATCTCCTCACCGTCCGGGCTGGCGGTGTCGCCCTCAATCACCGCGTGCGCAGGCTGCCACGGCGCCACCGTGACGGTGGGTGGGGTATCCGTCCGGATCCCGCCCATGTACCCGGATAGGGTGCGCTTGGCGTGGACCAGCGGACCCCCGGCGCTGCCGAACCAGCTGTCCCGGCAGGCATGCTTGGCCTGGCCGCCTTGCTCGCGGCGGGCACTGCCAACGCCGAGACGGCCGACGACCGGTTCCTGGGCACCTTGCAGCAGCAGTGCATCGGCTTCGGCAATACGCAGTCAGCCATCACCGTCGCCCACCACGTGTGCGACGCCCTCGGCCAGGGCACGGAGCCCCAGCGACATCAGCAGCAACATCGCAGCGTGAACGCTCGCATCGATCGACAGACCGCCTTGGCCGTCGTCATCGACGCCGCGCCAGTCCTACTGCCCGCAGTACGTGCACCCGATGGCCAACGGCGCCACCGTGATTGGCCCTGACCACTGACCAACGCTAAAGGCCGCGGGAAGAGTCCGGGCCTGTTGCAGCCTTACCACCGCGCCGCTACGTTGGCAGCGATCTGGTCGGCAATCTTCAGCGCCGAGTCAGCGGGGTCAGCGCTGCACGTGTTGACGTCGATAATGACGTTGTTTCTGAGCGCCAGCGCGCGTCCACAGCCCCAGCCGGGGGCACTGGAATTCTGTTGGGTCGCGGTGGTGCTCAGTGTGCCGTTCGCGTTGGAGATCTGCCCGACGGACCATTGCGACTCGCTCTGCACGTGGGTGTACTGGCGGCACGCCTGCCACTGCTGGGCGGACGTATCAAAGAAGGCGCCGGCTTTTTCCACGAGGGGAAATAACACCACCGCCTGCTTGAGATAGTGCGTGAAGCCATCGCCGTCGTTAAGGCTCTGATCGCGCTCGGCGCGGAACCCGCTGTTGGCATAGACCGCGGCCTCCGCCGCCCCGTCGATGGCGAGGCATTCCTGAGGCGCCATGGTGGCGCTGTTGTCAGACATCGAGCTCTGGGAACTTGTGACCGTCATTCCCGTCGCCCCCATAGCGGCGTTCACCTGTTCGGGGCTGAGCAGCAACTCAGCCAGCTCACGCTCAACAAGAGGACGCGGAATCATCGACACGGTGGTCGTCGTCGACTCCGCATTACCTATTGTGTTGCCGCACCCGGCGACCAGAACGCAGATCACCGCAACACCAAGTGCGGCCGTTGGTTGGCGCATGTGTTCCTCCCCATCGCAGCCGTGGGTAGCGCGATGTCCTCCACAACGCGGCGCGTGAAGACCAATATTGCGGTAACGGCGCCGACGCCGACGTGAAATTGACGGTGTTTCTTGATCACGATGAACGGCACTTCTTGATAACGATTAATGGGTCGAGCACTGCTCTGAAAGGTTCCTGAATCGGTGCGGCGGGGTGCTGAAGATCCGCCGTCAGCGCTGTAGCGCATGTGACGCCGACGTTCTCACCGGTCGTCTGTGATCTGTTGTCAGGAGCTGATCCGCATATGCATTGGAGATCAATGGCTTACAGCCGGGGATGGGCGGGCCGAGTGCTTCGTTGATGGGGTTGTCGGCCGCTGATCCTGTCCAGTCACGCGTAGTCGACACTCGTCTCGTCTCGTGCTCGCCGACCCGACGGCCCGCGCAGTCCTACTGCCCGCAGTACGCGCACCAAATGGCCAACTGCGCGACCGTGATTGGCCCCGACCACTGACAGCCCAACCCATGCAAAAGGCCCCCCGGAAGAGTCGGGGGGCCTTTTGGTTCGAAGCGGCTGAGAAGGCTTAGAAAGCCGCTTCGTCCAGTTCCATAACCTCGTTGTCGAGGGTGTCGATCACCTGACGGGTGCTGGTGAGCAGCGGCAGGAAGTTTTTGGCGAAGAACGACGCCACCGCGACCTTGCCCTCGTAGAAGGCGCGATCCTCAGCGCTGGGCCCGGCATCGAGCGCCTCGATGGCCACCGCGGCCTGTTGCTGGAGCAGCCAGCCGATGACCAGGTCGCCGACGCTCATCAGGAAGCGCACCGAACCCAGGCCCACCTTGTAGATGCTGGCGGGATCCTCCTGAGCGGCCATCAGGTAGCCGGTCAGCTTGGCGGCCATGCCCTGCACGTCCTCCAGCGCGGTCGCCAGTAGTACCCGCTCGGCCTTCAGCCGGCCGTTGCCTGCCTCGTTCTTGACGAAGGCCTCGATCTGTCCGGCCACATACGCCAGCGCCTGCCCCTTGTCGCGGACGATCTTGCGGAAGAAGAAGTCCTGCGCCTGGATGGCCGTGGTGCCTTCATACAGCGAGTCGATCTTGGCGTCACGGATGTATTGCTCGATCGGGTAGTCCTGCAGGAAGCCGGAACCACCGAAGGTCTGCAGGCTCTCGGTGAGCTTGGCGTAGGCCTGCTCGGAGCCGACACCCTTGACGACGGGCAGCATGAGATCGTTGACCTTGACCGCCAGCCCGGCGTCCACGTCGTGCAGTGCCTTGGCCACCGCCGCGTCCTGGAACGTCGCGGTGTACAGGTACAGGGCGCGCAGACCCTCGGCGTAGGCCTTCTGGGTCATCAGCGAACGACGCACGTCGGCGTGATGCGTGATGGTCACGCGCGGCGCGGTCTTGTCGGTCATCTGGGTCAGATCGGCGCCCTGCACACGCTCCTTGGCGTACTCGAGGGCGTTGAGGTAACCCGTCGACAGCGTGGCAATGGCCTTGGTACCGACCATCATTCGGGCCTGCTCGATCACGTCGAACATCTGGGCAATGCCCTCGTGCACCTCGCCGACCAGCCAGCCCTTAGCGGGGATGCCGTGCTGGCCGAACGACAACTCGCAGGTGGCCGAGACCTTCAGGCCCATCTTGTGCTCGACGTTTGTGACGAAGACGCCGTTGCGCTCGCGGAGTTCACCGGTCTCGAAGTCGAAGAGGAACTTCGGCACGAAGAACAGCGACAGGCCCTTGGTGCCGGGGGCCGCGCCCTCGGGGCGCGCAAGCACCAGGTGGAAGATGTTCTCGAACAGGTCGCCCGAATCGCCCGAGGTGATGAATCGCTTCACACCCTCGATGTGCCACGAGCCGTCCTCCTGCTTGACAGCCTTGGTCCGACCGGCACCGACATCAGAACCGGCGTCGGGCTCTGTGAGCACCATGGTGGATGCCCAGCCGCGCTCAGCGGCGATCGTGGCCCACTTCTTCTGCTCGTCGGTGCCGAGGTTGTAGAAGATATTGGCGAAGCCGGCGCCGCCGCCGTACATCCACACGGCGGGGTTGGCGCCGAGCAGGTGCTCGGTCAGCGCCCACATGAGTGCCTTGGGTGCCGGGGTGCCGCCGAGTTCCTCGTCGAGGCCCACACGGTCCCAACCGGCATCCAGCATGGCGCGCACCGACTTCTTGAACGACTCGGGCAGCGTCACCGAGTGCGTCTTGGGATCGAACGTCGGCGGGTTGCGGTCGCCCTCGACGAAGGATTCAGCGATCGGGCCTTCGGCCAGCCGGGCCATTTCGCCCAGCATCTCCTTGGCGGTGTCGACATCGAGGTCGGCGTACTCGCCCTCGCCGAACGCCTTGTCCACGCCCAGCACCTCGAACAGGTTGAATACCTGGTCACGGACGTTGCTCTTGTAGTGGCTCACGTTTCCTCCTCGTCGAGAATGCCACTTGCGGTTGGGTACTTCGGTCTAAGTTACCCACCAGTAACTGGCCCGAACTATACCGTTCAGTAACTTCAACACAAAGCACCTCCTGGCAATTTCCACTGGCTAATTAACCCAGTGGTTGGGCGGGACGCTAAAACCGCAGTTGACAGCTGTCTGAGCTGCGTCTTTGCGCCTCTGTGACCTTCATCACGAACCCTGCCGATAGGGTGTTCGAGTGCTTCGTGTCACGGTGTGGGGAACAGGCAACATGGGGTCGACAGCGATCCGGTCCGCAGTGGCGTTTCCGGGTTTGAAGCTGTCGGGAGTCATCACGTCTTCGGCGGATAAAGACGGTAAGGACGCCGCGACGTTCGCGCGGCTCGACGCCGAGACGGGCGTTTCGGCAACCACCGACGTCGATGCGGCACTAGCCGGCTCCGACGCCGTGGCCTACATGGCGTCGGGCGACATCCGGCCCGACGAGGCCGTCGCGGAGATAGAGCGATGCCTGCGCGCAGGCAAACATGTGGTCACGCCGTCGCTGTACTCGCTCTTGGACCCGCGGTCCGGGCCGCAGGAATGGGTGGAGCGCCTCACCGCGGCCGCCGAGGAGGGCGGCGCATCACTGCTCGTCAGCGGCGTGGACCCAGGCTGGGGCAACGACGCGCTGGCCGTCATCGCCGCCGGCTTGTGTACCCGGATCCGATCCATCCACTGCCAGGAGATCTTCGACTACTCGACCTACAACCAGCCGTACGCGGTCAAGGTGTCGTGCGGGTTCGGACAGCCCATGGGCCGAGAAGATCCAGTGCCGATGCTGCTGCTGCCGTCCATCCCGACGATGGTGTGGGGCGGCAACATCCGGTTGATCGCTCGGGGCTTGGGCCTGGAGATCGACGAGATCACCGAGGAGGTCGAGCGGCTGCCGCTCGAAGAGTCGATCGACACCGTGATGGGTCGATTCGAGAAGGGCACCCAGGGCGCCTTCTGGCTCAAGGTGATCGGCAAGTCGAGCGGGCGCGAACGGATCGTCATCGACCACATCACCCGCATCCACCCCTCATGCGCGCCGGACTGGCCGCAGCCCGATGAAGGGGTCGGAGACCACCGGGTGATTGTCGACGGGGATCCGCAGCTGACCATCCTCAGCCGTGCCGATGTCCCCGGCGGTACGCGCGCCGACGGCGGCAACACGACCGCGGCCAACCGCCTGCTAGGTGCCCTTAACTGGTTGTCGGACCAGAAGCCGCGCATCTACGACGGCCTCGACGTGCCGATGCAGTCCGCACTGCCGCCCGAGGTGGAAGCGACGCGTTGGGCCGACTACTAGAAGTTGGGCTCACGACGATCCGAATTCGCCGAGGCTGCTCGAGGATCGCGGTCGATCGGATTTCACGATCTGACCGCAGTCTCGACAAGGCGTGAGTGCCAAGATGGAGTTGATGAGCCCCACCGATCTGAGTCCCACCACACTCCGGGAAGCGTTCGGGCATTTCCCCTCCGGTGTCATCGCAATCGCCGCGGAGGTGGGCGGCACCCGGGTCGGGCTGGCGGTCAGTACGTTTGTCCCTGTGTCGCTCGACCCGCCGCTGGTGTCGTTCTGTGTCCAGAACACCTCAGAGACGTGGCCGAAGCTGAAGGATCTGCCCTATCTGGGGATCAGCGTGCTGGGCGAAGCGCATGACGACGCCGCGCGCACGCTGGCCGCCAAGACCGGCGACCGGTTCGCGGGTCTGGAGACGGTGTCCCGGGAATCCGGTGCGGTCTTCGTCGCGGGCACGAGCGTGTGGCTGGAAAGCGCCATCGAACAGCTGGTGCCTGCCGGGGATCACACGATAGTGATTCTGCGAGTCAGCGACATCACCGTACATGCCGATGTACCGCCGATTGTCTTTCACCGCAGCACATTTCGGCGGCTGGGCGCCTGAGCCCGGCGTCGATGCCCGGCGACTAAGGGCGGGCGGCGAGTTCCTCGCGATAACCCTGAATGCGCTGCTCGAGCTCCTTGGCGTCGGCTGGCCGGCCTTCCTTGCGAGCCAGCTCGGCCCGCGCGCTCAGCTCACGGATCGCGGTGCGAATGTCGTTGATGCTATGAGGCTCTCGCATGTTCATACTGCTGCCTTTCGTCGGTGACTGGCCGCTGTATGAAGGCTACCCGCGAGGGCGCCTCACTCAACCTCATCACCGTCTGAACAGCTTGTTTCCCAACCACACCACCGGGTCGTACTTGCGGTCCACGGCGCGCTCCTTCAGCGGGATCAGCGCATTGTCGGTGATCTTGATGTGCTCGGGGCACACCTCAGTGCAGCACTTGGTGATGTTGCAGAAGCCCAGCCCGTTCTCTTCCTGCGCCTGGTCGGGACGTCGCTCGAGCGTGTCCAGCGGATGCATGTCGAGTTCGGTCTGGCGCATCAAGTACCGCGGGCCTGCGAACGCCTTCTTGTTCTCCTCGTGGTCGCGCACCACGTGACACGTGTTCTGGCACAGGAAGCACTCGATGCACTTACGGAACTCCTGTGACCGGTTCACGTCCTCTTGCATCATCCGGTACTCGCCGGGTTGCAGGTCCTTCGGTGGCGTGAACGACGGTATCTCCCTGGCCTTTTCGTAGTTGAAGGACACGTCGGTAACCAGGTCGCGAATCACCGGGAAGGTCCGCAGCGGCGTCACTGTGATGGTCTCGGCCGGGTCGAACGTAGACATCCGCGTCATGCACAACAGCTTTGGCCGTCCGTTGATCTCGGCCGAGCAAGAGCCGCACTTGCCCGCTTTGCAGTTCCATCGCACGGCGAGGTCACCGGCCTGTGTCTGTTGCAGCCGGTGGATGATGTCGAGCACCACCTCGCCCTCGTTGACCTCAACGGAGAAGTCCTGCAGCTCCCCGCCGTCGTCGTCGCCGCGCCACACCCGCAACTTCGCCTGATAGCTCATCAGCTTCTCCTTGCCGGGTGGTTGGCCAGTTCTTCCGAGGTGAAGTACTTCTCGAGCTCTTGGATGTCGAGCATGGCCATCAGGTCCTCGCGCATCGGCACCTGGTCCTCGCGGGTGATGGTGACCGAAGGAAGAACGGACGTGTCGGCTCCGTCGTCGATGGCCCGGCACACCAGCAGCGTCTTGCGCCAGTCCGCATCCATCGACGGGTAGTCGTCGCGGGTGTGCCCGCCCCGGCTCTCCGTGCGCTCCAGCGCGGCCCTGGCGACGCACTCACTGACCAGCAGCATGTTGCGCATGTCGATGGCCAGGTGCCAGCCCGGGTTGAACTGCCGATGCCCTTCCACCTGCATGTTCTTGAACCGCTGCCGCAGCTCGTCGAGCTTGCTTAGCGCCTCGGATACCTCGTCGGCCTTGCGGATGATGCCGACCAGGCTGTTCATCGTGTCCTGCAGATCTAGCTGAAGCGTGTACGGATTCTCCGCCGCCTCACCGTTGCGCGGGCCGTCGAACGGCGCCAGTGCCAGCTTCGCGGCCTCGGTGACCGCGTCCTCGGACACCTTCGGCCGTTCGGCGAGCGCGCGGACGTAGTCGGAGGCTCCCAGCCCGGCGCGCCGGCCGAAGACCAACAGGTCCGACAGCGAGTTCCCGCCGAGCCGGTTGGAGCCGTGCATGCCGCCCGAGCACTCGCCCGCGGCGAACAGCCCTGGTGTCTTGGCCGCGCCGGTGTCGGGATCGACCTCGATGCCGCCCATCACGTAGTGGCACGTCGGCCCGACTTCCATGGGCTCTTTGGTGATGTCGACTTCGGCCAGCTCCATGAACTGGTGGTACATCGACGGCAGCCGCCGCTTGATCTCCTCGGCGGGCAGCCGCGACGCGATGTCGAGGAAAACCCCGCCGTGCGGAGAGTTACGGCCCGCCTTCACCTCGGAGTTGATGGCGCGGGCCACCTCGTCGCGGGGCAGCAGGTCGGGGGTACGGCGCGCGGAGTCGTTGTCCTTGAGCCACTGGTCGGCTTCCTCGATCGTCTCGGCGTACTGACCCTTGAACACAGGTGGGATGTACTCGAACATGAACCGATTGCCCTCGGAGTTCTTCAGCACCCCGCCGTCGCCGCGCACGCCCTCGGTGACGAGGATGCCTTTCACGCTGGGCGGCCACACCATGCCGGTCGGGTGGAACTGGACGAACTCCATGTTGATCAACGTCGCGCCCGCCCGCAGCGCGAGCGCGTGCCCGTCGCCGGTGTACTCCCACGAGTTCGACGTCACCTTGTACGACTTGCCGATGCCGCCGGTGGCCAGCACCACCGCTGGGGTTTCGAACAGAATGAAGCGGCCCGTTTCCCGCCAGTACCCGAACGCGCCGGCCACCCTTTTCTCGCCGGCGGTGTTGTCCAAGATCAGGTCGGTGATGGTGCATTCGTGGAACACCTTGATGCGGGCCTCGTAGTCGCCGAACTCGGCCTTGTCCTCCTGCTGTAGCGACACGATTTTCTGCTGCAGAGTTCGGATGATCTCCAGGCCGGTGCGGTCACCAACGTGGGCCAGCCTCGGGTAGGTGTGGCCGCCGAAGTTCCGCTGGCTGATCCGGCCGTCCTTGGTGCGGTCGAACAGCGCGCCGTAGGTCTCCAGCTCCCAAACCCGGTCGGGCGCCTCCTTGGCGTGTAGCTCGGCCATGCGCCAGTTGTTCAGGAACTTGCCGCCGCGCATGGTGTCCCCGAAGTGGACCTGCCAGTTGTCCTTCGGGTTCGCATTGCCCATCGAGGCGGCGCACCCACCCTCGGCCATCACGGTATGCGCCTTGCCGAACAACGACTTACAGACCACGGCGACCTTCAGACCACGTTCGCGCGCTTCGATGACCGCACGCAAACCTGCGCCACCGGCACCGATCACGACCACGTCGTACTGGTGCCGTTCGACCTGCGATGAGACGCTTGGTCGAAGAGCCTCCGGCTCAGCCATATACCCTCACTGCCTATCTGTTCTTAACAACAATGAAAATGCTTCTCAGCCAATGAATCTGAGATCAGTAATGGCGCCGCTGGCAACCAGCATGATGTAGAAGTCGGTCAACATCAGCGTGCCGAGCGTGATCCACGCATACAGCATGTGCCGTGTGTTCAGCTTGCTGATCTGAGTCCACATCCAGTACCGCACTGGATGTTTCGAGAAGTGCTTCAGGCGGCCCCCGGTGACGTGGCGACAGGAATGACAGGACAGCGTGTACACCCACAGCATGACCACGTTGACAACCAGAATCACATTGCCCAACCCGAATCCGAAGCCGGACGGTGCGTGGAACGCGATGATCGCGTCGTACGTGTTGATCACCGAGATGATGAACGCCACATAGAAGAAGTAGCGATGCGCGTTCTGCACGATCAGCGGTAGTCGCGTCTCGCCGGTGTAGCGCGAATGTGGTTCGGCAACAGCACATGCCGGCGGTGACTGCCAGACCGACCGGTAGTAGGCCTTGCGGTAGTAGTAGCAGGTCAGTCGGAAGGCCAGCAGGAACGGCAGCGTGACGGCAGCGTATGGAAGCCACCACACGTCGGGAAGGAACTGCGGCCAGAAATGACTGGATCCCTCCACGCATCCCTTGCTCACGCACGGTGAGTAGAACGGTGTCAGGTAGTGGTATTGCGCGACCCAGTAGTTGGTGCCCAAGAACGCGCGGACCGTGGCGTAGATGACAAACGCCGCGAAGCCCAGGTCCGTCCATACCGTCGGCATCCACCACCGGTCGGTGCGCAGGGTGCGCTGCGGAATCTGGGCACGGCTCGGCGAAAAGACGCCGGTCGCCTTGCGGTCGGCGGTGGGTGCGCTCACATTTCCCTCTCGGTGTGGTTATCTCCCGATCAGACAGCCTCGGCGTTAGCCGGCGACTCCTCTGTCGTCCTCATCGCCCCAGAAGGCGGTGTCGTACGGGGTGTCCGGGATCGGGATCTTCTCGCCGGCGTGGTGGTGATGGCTCACGCCCGTGGCGAGCTCGAGCTCTTCGGCGTCGATGTCGAGGCGGTCGATGTCGTTGAGGATGCGTTCGGCGTCATTGACGATTCGACGTGTGGCGGGGCTGTCCCCGTACTTCGACGCCAACGATGTCACGCACCGCCGGAGACTTCCGATTAGCTCGTGCAGCTCGGTAAGTTCGGTAGTGCTGGACATTTGACCTCCTTGGGCTGAAGGGTGTCTCGGATCACAGTACGACACCCGATGCTAGTCATATCAGGGGGTTTGCAGTGAAACAGATCACGTCACAAAGGTGGAGGTAGGCGGATGTCCGACCAGGTACTTAACGAGCGTGCCGAGAGATTGCTGGCCTTGCATCAGCCCGGCAATCCGGTGGTTCTACCGACGGTCTGGGACGCCTGGTCGGCGCGGCTGGCAGTCGACGCGGGGTTCGCCGCGCTGACGGTCGGCAGCCATCCGGTGGCCGACTCGGTGGGCAAGGCCGACCAAGAGGGCATGACGTACGACGACGTGGTCACCCGCGTCAAGCAGATCACCGCCGCCGTCGACGTGCCGGTATCGGTTGACATCGAATCGGGCTACGCCGAATCACCCACCATCCTGATCACGGGCCTCCTGGAGGCCGGGGCCGTCGGCCTCAACATCGAGGACACGGTGCACAGCGAAGGTGGGCGGCTGCGGTCGTCCAGTGAGCATGCCGAGCTCGTCGGAGCCCTTCGCAAGGCGGCCGACGCCACCGGTGTGCACGTGGTGATCAACGCTCGCACCGATCTGTTCCTCCGTCAGGACGGGGACGAATCCGACCGTGTCGACCGTGCAATCGCGCGGCTTAAAGAAGCCGCGGCGGCAGGCGCCGATTCGCTGTACCCAGTGGGCCGTCACGATCCGGATACGTTGCGGCGCTTGGCTACCGAGCTGCCACTGCCGATCAACGCGATCGCGCTGCCGGATCAGGATGATCCGGCGTCGTTCGGGCCGCTGGGTGTTGGACGGATCAGTTTCGGGCCGTTCCTGCAGGGTGCGCTTTCCGGACGTGCGAAGGAGATCCTGGCCCGCTGGGCTTAGCATTCCGGCGTGAGCGGTGAGGACGACGGCAGTTGGCATGACCAGCAACAGGTGATCGTGGCCGCCGGAGTGGCGGGGCTGGTGCTGGTGGCGTTGCTGGTGTGGGCGGTGATTCACACCGCCAACAAGTCGTCGAGGCCGCCCGAGCCCGTGGAGTTTGCCCCGTCGTCCGATACCTCGTCTACGTACACGACAGAGTCGACGTCGAGTTCGAGTTATACGGTGCCGAGCGTTCAAACGAGCCAGGACAACCCGATCCTGACTGGGCCGTCCCAGTCGACGCCACCGGCCGACGGGCCCGATGACGACGAGACGACGACGACGCCGACCACGACCACCAACCCGTACCCGACGACGACACCGACAAACGCCGGCCATATCTAGGGGTTGTTCAAGCATCGGTGCTCCGGACCGGGTTGAGCAGTCGATGCGGTCGCCGGAGGACCCGACTGACGACGTCGTCGCGGCTCACCCGGTCACGAGGTCGGCGCGGCGGATGGACGACAAGATCCGAGACCTTAGGCTGTTGCCCGCACTCGGAGCAGACGGCGTCCGCGCGGATTGTTCCGCCGCACCCGACGTGCCGATACGTGCGCCGGATCGGAGTCTGCAGGTAGTTCTCATTGCCCCAGGTGATCAGCGACCAAATGGTCGGCCACAGTCGGCGCCCCTTTTCGGTGAGGACGTACTCGTCGTGGCGTCTGCCTGTCGTCGTCTTGGTGAGCACCCCCTCGGCGACAAGCAATGAAAGCCGCTCAGCCAACACGGCCTTCGGGATTCCGAGGTGGGCGCGGAAGTCGCTGAACCGCCGCACGCCGTAAAACGCGTCGCGCACGATCAACAAGGTCCAACGCTCGCCGATGATTTCGAGCGAGCGAGCGATCGGGCAGCTCTCTGCTGTGTATTCGCGGGGAAGTGCCATAGAACCCAGTATCACACCTTGCAGGTTCGTTCACCGAACCATACGATCCAAAATTGAGGTTCATTCACCGAACCGTTTGGAGGCTAGTCCGATGAAAGCTGTTCAGTACGACCGCTTCGGCGGTCCGGATGTGCTGCGATACCTCGACTTACCCGACCCTCGGCCAGGTCCTGGCGAACTACTCATCAAGACCGCCGCGATCGGTGTCAACTTCCCGGACATCCGCGAGCGCCGTGGTGTGTACAACAAGGCCGAAACCCGCGTCGGCGGTGTGCAACTACCTCAAGTCGGCGGGATCGCAGTCGCAGGCACGGTCGTCGAGACCGGCCGGGGCGCCAGCGGCGATCTCGTCGGCCGGCGCGTTGTCGCGCTTATGAAGAAAGGCGCGTACGCCGAACTCGCCAATGCCGCCGAGGCGCTGTGCGCGGTGGTCGACGACGACGCCGACCTCACCGTGCTGGCCGGCTTCGCAGCGCAGGCGGCCTGCGCCCATTTACTGCTCCAGGCGTCGACCACCCTGTGCCCCGGTGAGGCGTTATTGGTGCACGGCGCGGCCGGCGGGGTCGGTAGCCTCGCGGTCCAAATCGGCAAGGCGCTGGGCGCCTCGCCGGTGATCGGCACCGCCAGCACGGAGGAACGCCGCAACTTCGTCCTGGAACTCGGTGCTGACGCTGCAATCGGCTACAACGAACCGAAATGGCCTGCCGCGGTTTTGGAGCTGACCGCGGGACGCGGCGTGGATGTGCTGATCGAATCCATCGGTGGGGACGTCTTCGAGCAGAACTTCCAGGCACTGGCCACATTCGGTCGGTACCTGCTACTCGGTTCGACCCGCGGCCCGGGTGACCCGTTCGCGCCGCGCCGTCTGATGACGAAATCGCAAGCGATGATCGGCTTCTACTTGCCGGTGTTCTACGACCGGCTGGAGTTGATCAACAACGCGCTTCGGTTCCTTGCCGACGGCGTCAAAGAGGGCTTCATTACCCCGAAAGTGGACGCCGTGCTGCCCTTGGCTCTCGCGGCTGAAGCTCATCGCCGACTAGAAAGCCGGTCCGTGCGTGGTGTAATCGTCCTCGACCCGACGCTTGGGCCGGAGGTGGACGCATGACGACCGATCCGCATATTCACGTGCACAGCATGACGCGGGTGGACGTATTCACCGGTGTCGGGTTCGACGAATTCATAACAACTTTCGAAGCCGCCGCACCGCGATACGACCCTGTTCCGATGCAACGGATCGTCGAGGCCGGTGGCACCTGGGACGACGTGCGCGCCAAAGTGGCTGAGAACGCGCCGAACGAACTGATGGTCTACGCGAAGATCGACGGGGTCCCGCTGCTCGGCGTTGCCGGTCACGACGTAAAGGCGGTCGAGTATCTGCTCGGCAACCACGTCATCGCCGAAACGATGTTCCGCCACGACCCCAGGACGCTGCTGTACGCGCCCCTGCGGGTGCTGGTCTACAGCGACACCGACGACAATGCGGTGTTCTCGATGGATCAACCCAGCGCTGCATTCGGCAGCCTCGGCATAGCGGACGTCACCGAGGTCGGTTTGAGTTTGGATCGCAAGGTGGCCAACTTGTTACGCATCATCGGGGTGGACCCGGGCGAGGCGTTCGGGGCCTAAAAGGATTGGCCGGAAACGACGCCCGTCGGTGCATCGATTTTGTGCCGTACGGATGACAACATTCATCGCTTACGTCAATTAATGTGAGGGAATGTATCAATCGAAGGGCCTCGCAAGCGC
>DASQCE010000070.1:0-4491 GCA_035634855.1 Mycobacterium sp. | reverse complement strand
TGGCTGACGCGCTCGGAGATCTCGGTCTTCTTCGGGCAGGCCGCGGTGGTGAGGTACACCTCGACGTGCACGCCGGCATCGGCGCTGACGCTGACGTTCTTGACCATGCCGAGCTCGGTGATCGGGCGCCGCAGCTCGGGGTCGATCACCTTGCTCAGCGCGGCACGGACCGCCGATTCCAGCTCGGCGCGGGGTGGCGGGAAAGCGCCAGTGGGAGTTTGGGGCATTTGCGACATCGCAGTCGAGTCTAGGCCGACTCGACAGGTGTCCTTAACCAGCAGGTCCGGGCGCAGGGCCCGGCGCAGGTCCTGGTGCCGGCGGGAAGACGGCGACGGGCGGCGGGGCCGGTGCGAGCGGTTCGGGGGCTGGAGCCGCAGGTGGTGCCTGTGGCATCAGCATCTGCGCATCACCCGGTGCTGACGGCAGCGCGCTCGGGGCGGGCGCCGTTGGCGTGATGCAGAACACCGCGCACCCGGCCGGCTTGGGCTGCTCCTGCGGAGGGGGCTGCATCCACGGCGGTAGCCACGGCGGAGGTGCTGGCTGTTCGGGCTGCGGCTGCTGCGGAACGACAGCGGGGGCGGGCCCCGGCAGCGGTCCCAGGCTCTGACCGGGATAGACGGGGATCTGGCTGGCGACGTCGCCACGGCCCATCAGCGGCATCAATGCCAGCGGGTCGTCGGCCGGCAGTCCCAGCGCATTGGTCGGCAGGCCGGGCCCGAGGCCCTTGTAGTTGTCCAGGTGCATGTCGCCGATCGGCGGAACCGGCCCGACGATGGGCGGCAGATCCACCGGCACCACACCGGTGGCATAGGCCGCGGCCCAGCCCAGCACGTTGCGGGCGTAGGCGACCGAGTTGTTGTAGCGAAGAATTGCGGACATCACCTGGCCCGGATCGCGCAAATTGAGTCCGCCGCTGCAAAGATAGCGGGCCGTCGCCAGCGAAGCGTCGAACACATTCTGCACATCGGCTTTGCCGTCGCCGTCGCCGTCGCTGGCGTAGCGGGACCAGGTTCCGGGCAGGAATTGCATCGGACCCATCGCGCGGGCGTACATCACCCGGTTGGCCGTGCGGCTCTGCACGATGACCTCGTTGCCCGGCAGCGTGCCGTCCAGCGCCGGCCCGTAGATGGGCTGCACCGCGGTGCCGCGTGAGTCGGTGGCGCCGCCATTGGCATGCAGCGATTCGATGCGTCCGATACCTGCAAGAAGATTCCAGCTCACGCCGCAGCCAGGGTAGGCCGTCGCCATCATCCGTTCCGCGTTGCGGTACGCCGACAAAGCAATTGCTGGAATACGAAGCGTCCCAGGCGAATTCACCACCGCAGACGGCGGGGGAGCGGAAACAGTCGCCGCCGCGATGTGAAACGCGGTCGGCGTCTTGGCGACCGCTACGACGGATGCACCGGAGCGGCTGTCCGGCGAGCGTTCGACGGCCGCAAGCGGCGTCACCGCCGAGTCGCGGACCGGCGCGACGGGCGATGGGGCGGACGCACCGACGGCGCCGGCGAGGATGAGGGGGGTGATGATTGCAACGCCGAACGCAGGCTTGCTTACCGCTCGCCTTGCTCGGCGCCGCGCTGCTTCGAGGGCGGATCGTCCCCCTATGTGCACTCAACCGTCCTTGGTGTGCGGTGACTTGTGAACCAAGTCACCATACCTAGTCTCGATTGCGCCGTTGCAGCAATGGCCACAGCCGTTTCAGCCAGGCCGTTTAGACCGTCGCTCTGAACCGTCCGGCCTGCTCGCCGTATCCCCGTCCGCCGCCCC
This sequence comes from Mycobacterium sp., assembly GCA_035634855.1. Taxonomy (GTDB): domain Bacteria; phylum Actinomycetota; class Actinomycetes; order Mycobacteriales; family Mycobacteriaceae; genus Mycobacterium. The sequence continues at coordinate 2,724 of DASQCE010000070.1, read as the reverse complement.
TTGCGGCTGTTGCAGCTCGGTCAGCTTCTCGCGCAATTCCTCGAGCTCGCGGCGCATGTAGTCACGGGTGACCACCTCGCCGACGGCCAGCCTCAATGCGGCGAGCTCACGGGCCAGATACTCGGTGTCGGCCTTGGTCTGTTCGGCGCGGCGACGATCTTCGTCCAGTGCCACCCGGTCACGGTTTTCCTGCCGGTTCTGCGCCAGCAGGATAAGGGGAGCGGCGTACGCCGCCTGCGTGGAAAACGCCAGGTTGAGCAGGATGAACGGGTACGGGTCCCACCGCCATTTCACCGCGACCAGGTTCAGCGCGATCCAAATGACCACGAAGATGGTCTGGATGGCCAGGTAGCGGCCGGTGCCCAGGAATCGCGCGAACGATTCGCTGAGCCGACCGACCGCCTCGACGTCGACGTTGAGCGAAAAGCGGCGGCGCGACGTGCGTGGGGTGTCCAGCCGCTGACGTGCCGACAGGTCGCTCATGTCAGGCCTTCCGGAGCCGCTCGGCCGGCGACATCAGACACCGCACCGGACAGCTCAGGTTCTTCGCGCTCCCGCCAGTCGTCGGGCAGCAGGTGGTCGAGGACGTCGTCGACGGACACCGCGCCCAGTAGGTGGCTTTCATCGTCGACGACCGGACCGCAGACGAGATTGTAGGCAGCGAAATAGCGAGTCACCGTCGCCAGCGGGTCATCGGGACTCAGGCTCGGCAGGTCCTTGTCGAGAATGCCGCTGACCAGCTCGGCGGGCGGTTCGCGCAGCAGCCGCTGCAGGTGCACGCAGCCCAGGTAACGCCCGGTGGGGGTGGCCGTGGGCGGCCGAGTCACGAACACCAGGGACGCGACCGCTGGTGTCAGGTCGGGGTCGCGGACCCGCGCCAGCGCCTCGGCGACGGTGGTGCCTGGGGCGAGCACGACGGGCTCGGACGTCATCAAGCCGCCCGCCGTGTCGGGCGAGTGGCTCAGCAGCCGTCGCACATCCTCGGATTCCTCGGGATCCATCCGGCGCAGGAACTGCTCCGCGTCGGCGGGGGTCATCGTGCCGAGCAGGTCGGCGGCGTCGTCGGGGTCCATCGCCTCGAGCACGTCGGCCGCACGTTCGGTTCCCAATTGCCTCAGCACGTCGGCCTGCTCGTCTTCGGGCAGCTCCTGCAGCACGTCGGCGAGCCGCTCGTCATCGAGCTCCTTGACCACCTCGAAGCGGCGTTTGGCGGGCAGTTCGCGGATCGCTTCGGCGACCTCGATGGGGCGCTGGCCCTCGAATTGTTCGAGCAATTGGGCCACGCCCTGGTCGGGCATCGCGAGCCCGGACGGGGTCAGGCCCTGCACCCGATTCCAGTCGGCGATGTGGACGTTGCTGCGGCGGCCGAGCCGGCGCTGCGGCCGCACGGCGACTTTCGTGACGACCCAGTCGCGGGTGCGCGTCTGCTCGATACCCAGATCGACCACCACGACGTCGATTCCGGCCAGCTCTGGCAGATCGGGATCGTCGACGCGAACCCGGGTCTCGATGACCTCACCCAGCACCAGCACCTCGTTGGGGCGCTTGGAGAACCGCCGCAGCGACACATTGCCCGTCGCGAGCGTGACGGCGCTCGGCTCGATCGCGGTGACCCGCAGGATCGGAACGAAAATCCTTCGGCGGGTGAGCAATTCGACGACGAGTCCCAATACCCGCGGCTGATGTCCCGCGACACCGATGCTGATCACCGCATCGCGGACACGGCCGATGGACTCGCCGTCGGGACCCAGCACCACCATCCCCGCGAGTCGGGCCACGTAGACCCTGTTCACCGCCGCCATGTCTGTAGAGGGTAGAGAGTGTAGTTGTGGAAAACGCGTATCGGCCCCGGCGAACCTGCCTTTCCGTTCCCGGCAGCAACCCCAAGATGATCGAGAAGGCAAAGAAACTGCCCGCCGATCAGGTGTTCCTCGATCTGGAGGACGCCGTCGCGCCAGATGCCAAGGCCGAGGCCCGCACGCAGGTCGCCGTCGCGCTCGCTGAGCCTGGGTGGGCGGGCCAGCTGCGTGGGGTGCGGGTCAACGACTGGACGACGCCATGGACCTACTCCGACGTCATCGAGACGGTTTCGACCGCGGGCGCCGCAATAGACATTGTCGTGCTGCCCAAGGTGACTGACGTCTCGCACATCCATGCGCTCGACCTACTGCTGAGCCAGCTCGAAGCCACGCACGGACTACCCGTGGGCCGCATCGGGATTGAGGCACAGATCGAAAATGCCCAGGGGCTGACCAACATTCACGCGATCGCGGCGGGCCCTCGAGTGCAGGCACTGATCCTCGGGCCGGCGGACATGGCGGCGAGCCTGAACATGCGCACCCTGGAGGTGGGCGAGCAGCCGGAGGGCTACGACGTCGGCGACGCGCATCACCATGTGCTGATGCGGATCCTGATCGCCGCCCGCACGCACGGCGTCCTCGCGATCGACGGACCGTATCTGAAGATCCGTGACGTCGACGGCTTCCGGCGGGTCGCCGGTCGGTCGGCGGCGCTGGGCTATGACGGTAAATGGGTGCTGCACCCCGACCAGATCGCGGCGGGCAACGAGGTCTTCAGTCCGCGGCAGAAGGACTACGACCACGCCGAGTTGATCCTGGAGGCCTACGAGTGGCACACCTCGCACGCAGGCGGGGCCCGCGGTGCTGTGATGCTCGGCGACGAGATGATCGACGAGGCCAGCCGCAAGATGGCGTTGGTGATCGC
>DASQCE010000069.1:0-4389 GCA_035634855.1 Mycobacterium sp. | reverse complement strand
GGTCTCCGCGGACAGCTTCGACGGACGGCGACGGCCATTGGGATCGGGCATGAACGGCTCCTCTGAGGTCACCCGAGAAGACTGCCAGCCTTGGGTAATTTCTCACCCCGATCTCTGCGGCGAAGTCAGACGCAAACCAGGTCCACTAAGCCCCGATCCACCGATCTGCTGTCGGTGCGGCGTTGAATTCGATTGTGTGCCTTGATTGCGGTGTGCGTGGTGGTGTGCGCGTCGGTGATCGCCCGGCCTCGTTGTCGGGTTGTTCCTGTGGGTCTTCGCGTCGCGGGATGGGTGAGAAGATCTGGTTAGGTGGTGATGGGCTGTTTCCGGTGAAACAGGTTGTGGAACAGGGTGTTCCACGCGTGTTCCCAGGGCCAGTCCTGGGGTAGGTGTAGGGTTAGCCGGCGTGCCGAGGATGCGATGCGTGCCGGGACGCTGATCAGGGTCCGGCGGATGGTCGCGGTGCGGGCTTTGGCCAGGGCAGCCCCGGTGAGGGTGGCTGCGGCACGGGTGAGGTTGAACGCGATGACGGCCAGCACCAGCCAGGCGGCGTTGGCGTTGATCCGTCCTGAAGGTAGATGGGCCAGGGCGGAGTCTTTGAGGTCGGCGTGGACCTGTTCGATGATCGCGTGGCCGCGGTGGATCTTGTCGGCGATAACAGTGTCGGCGTCGGTGGTGGTGAAGAAGGCGTGGAAGCGCCAGGTGTCGAACAGGGTCGCTTGGGCGTTGTCCGGTGCGGGGTTGAGGTCGGGGATGCGGCGCACCACCAAGCGGCCTTGGATCTGTTCGGCGGCTTTTCGGGAGCTGAATGCGGTGAATGCGATCTCGGCGACCTCGGCGCGGGAGATCCATCGTTGGGTGGTTTCGTCGTAGATGGCGTCGGTGTATTCGATGGGCGTCCACGCGTGCTCGTCGATGGCGGCGATGGCGGCTTTGACTGTCGGGTCCAGACGCACGGTGACCGAGACATCGGCGCCGCCGCGGATCGCCGCAGCCACGGCGGGATGGCCGTAGAACGCCGAATCCATCCGTACCAGCGGCTTTCCCACTGCGGCGGTGCCGCGCAGGCGGGTGACGGTGGCCAGGGTGTCGCCGATGATCCGGGCGGCTCCACGCGCCGATCCGCAGGCACCTTTGCGCAGCCGCTGGCCAGTGATCACCGGTGCGCCGTGGGCGGTGGTGACCGTGGCGATCAGCGCATTCAACCCGCGGACCCCGGAGTAGCCGTACCCGGATCCTTGTTTGGCGTAGCCGTGGACTTCGATGATGGTGTCGTCGATGTCGACCAGGACGGGGCCTTCGATCCCGTCCAGCAGCGGCGTGCGTTCGGTCAGCCGGGCCAGTAGGCGGGAGGCGACGGCGTCGAGTTGGCGGACATGGCCGAAGGCGAACTCCCGCAGAAACGACCCCAACGTCGACGGGGCGTACGGGCTGTCGAACACCTTTCCCATCGCGCCGTGACGCAACAAGGCCATGTCATCGATGCTGTCGGCGCCGGCCACCATACCCGCGACTAGTGAGGTGACTTTCGCCCCGGCGTTGGAGCCCTTGTCGGTCGGGACACTGAGATGTTCATCGGCCAGGACGGCCAGCCCGCACTGGGTGGCCAGTGCGGCCACCGGGACCAGCCCCGCGCACGACACCAAGTTCGGATCATCGAAGACCGCTGAGGCTACCGGGCGAGTGTGAAATAGTTGCATCTACGAGATGCCCTTCGTCATGGCTGAATGTGATCCTAGAGAAATCTCATTCTTCCACCACGACAGGGCATTTCGCTTTCACGACCCACCCACACCCCTTCCACATCGGTGGATCAAGGCTAAGTGGTCTGGCACGGAATTTCGGTGACGTATTCGTGGCCTGCTAGGCAGCGGGTGTTAGGGTGGTGTTTTCGTGGTCGGCGATGCGCTTGAGTAGGGCGTTCAGATCGTCTTTGGTGAACTTCCATTCGAACGGGGTTGCGATCTGTTCGTAGTACTGCTGGAAGTCGAGCAGGCGGGACTCGACCTCGTCGAGCGTGTGGAAGTCGTTGGGCGAGACGACTTTACGTTGCACGACGGAGAAGTAGATCTCCACTTGATTGAGCCAGGACGCGTGCACAGGAAGGTGGATCAGGCGCAGAGCGGGCCAGCGATGCTGGAGCCGGTCGATGCTGGCCTGACCGCGATGGGAGGAGCCGTTGTCGACCACCCAGAACACCCGGCGGGCCGAGGCGTAGGGCTGGCAGGTCATCACCTGCTCGACGAGCCGGTCGAACGGCTCGATGCCGGTGGTGTCTTCGCAGCGGCCGAACACCTTGGCGCGGTGCACGTCCCAGGCGGCCAGGTAGGCCAGCGCGCCGCCGCGGGCGTATTCGTGCTCGACACGCATCGCCCGGCGCGGCGCCGGTGGTGTGGTGGCGTGCTTGCGGATGCGGGCCTGGATGGAGGTCTTCTCGTCGGCGGAGATCACGAACTCGTCCGGCCGCAGCGGCGTGTCGTGGAAGCGGCGGGCGTAGAGGTCGAGGACACGGGCCGCCTTGGCACCGAAGTCGGGGTCGCGGGGGAAGATCCAGGACCGATGCTGCCACGGCTTGATCGCATCCGAACTCAGCCAGCGCCAGATCGTGGTGCCCGAGATCGAGGCGACGATGCCGGACTCGACGGCGGCGCGGGCCAAGTCGGGGCACTGCCAACGAGCCAGCGGCGTGTCCGTCTTCGCCGGCAGTTCGCAGGCCAGCGCCTTGATCGCGACCACGACGTCAGGGGGAAAAACTCGGGGGCCGTCCCCCCCGAGGCAGATCGGTCAGGCCGGCCAGACGCTCGTCGTAGAAGCGTTTGCGCCACTTGGACACCACCTGCCGTGGTGTGTCCAGGCGCGCCGCGATCTCGTCGTTGCCCAGACCCTCGGCGGCGTACAGCACGATCCGGGCCCGCACGACATCAGAATACGATGACGTATATCTGCGTGCGCGGGCTTCGAGTTCTACGCGCTCGGCATCGGCGAGAGTGATGCTGTAAGGGCTGGTTCGTGGCATATCGCTCCCTTCGTCAAGGGAACCATGTCACGTAACCGTATGGAAGTGTGGGATCTAATTACGTCACTGTAATTATGTTGGCGACCACTAAGTTGCATTGTCCGGGTGAAGGTTGTGCGTCGCTGCCTGGATTGCCCTCATCGATGTGGCCAGCCGCATCCCCGTCAACAACGCGTGGCCGGAACTGGCACGGGCCCAGGCCAGCCTCTCTGAACATTCGCCACGAACCTGAGACAGGTCCTGTCACCCCGCTGAGACACGCAGACCCGCTGGGAATCTGGGAATAGCGCAGGTGTCGAATAAGTACCCTCTACCAGTCCTGGATGCGCGAAAAGCGACGGCCGGTGGCAACAGGGGAGGTAGGGTCACGCACCGCGAGTGCCGTTACGCCTTCCAGATACGTTCCGGACGCAATAGTGAGCGAGCACGCGGGCATGGGGGGCGAGGGCTACCAGGTCGGTGTGATCGCTGTCAAGGTAGATCTCAACCAGGTAGCCGCGCTGCCCGTCGAAGACCCCTACGGCAAGCAGAGCGCGATAACCGCGCTTCTGCAGCACTCTTACTTCGGCGGGATCCGAGCCAGACAGGTCGACCCCGGCAACGAAGGCGCTGCCCTCGGCGAGCGCCCGAGCTGTGCACGGATATTCGGCAAGCGGGCAGACGACATCCTCCGGAGGTCCGACCACGCGCAGCCCCGAACTGGGGTCGAGCACACTCACGACGCCACAGACGGCGCGGATACCTGTCTGGTCGTCGGTCGTCACGGATATGGTCCAGCCTGCGGCGCTGAGGGCATAGCTCAGTTCGCCAGCGAGCAGTTCGAGAGCGGCCAGCGTGGTCGAGGGCCGAACCTGGTCGAGCAGGCCGACGAAGCGGGGAATCAAGTCGTCGGTGACTCGCCGGCCCGAGAGGGCCGTCCGACGCCGCCGCTCGACGCCCGCCGGCAGGGCGCCGTCACCGGGTGTACGCAGCCGCAGACGTCCGGGACCGAGCCGCTTGGCTTCGAGCAGGGCGGCGTCGGCCGCGGCGATCAGCTCATGGCCTGTGCACGTCGCGGAATCGCCGGCGGCCGCGCCCCAGCAGACCGAAACATCGTTACCGAGCTCGCGAGCAATCTGGCCGCTGGCGGCGTGGGCGAAACGCTCCGCCTCGGTGAGCGAGGCGGCGGGTAGCACGACGCAGAACTCGTCCCCACCCAAGCGCGCGACCAGCGACGCCCGGAAGGCCGAGGCGACGTCGCTGAGGACATCCGCCACGCCGCGCAACAGCGCATCCCCGGCGGTGTGGCCCTCCCGGTCGTTGACCTCCTTCAAGCCATCGAGGTCGCAGACCAGCAGCGTGGGATGGCCCTCGCCCTCCCTCAGTCCGCGCAG
>DASQCE010000068.1:0-6354 GCA_035634855.1 Mycobacterium sp. | reverse complement strand
ATCAGTGAGTTCCTCGCCGAGAACGTGCTCGACACCCTGGAACCGTCGATGCTCGACTTCTTGCTGGCCACCTCGATAACCGAGGGGATCTGTGGGGACCTGGCATCAGCGTTGTCCGGCGTGCCGGACGGGCAGGCGATGCTCGAGCAGGTCGAGGAGCGCGACTTGTTCCTGCATCGAATCGACGAGCAATGGTTCCGCTACCACCAGCTGTTCAGCGACTTCCTGCGGCACCGGCTCGGCCGAGATCCCGAGCGGGTCGCGCGGCTGCACCGCCTGGCTTCCACGTGGTTCGCCGAGCAGCATATGGTCAGTGAGGCAGTGGATCACGCGCTGACGGCCGGTGATGACGAGCGGGCGGTCAAGCTCGTCGAAAACGACGGCATCGACTTGGTGGCGAAATCGCAAATGGCCACGCTGATCGGTCTGGTGGGCAAGCTGCCACCTGCCGTCGTGCGGTCGGCTCCGCGGCTGCAGCTCGCGCTGGCGTGGGCCAACATCGTGCTGCACCGGATTCCAGCCGCCGAACAGGCACTGAACCTGATGGAATCCGGATTGACGAAGTTCGGCCTCAACGACGACGAGATCGCAGACCTGCGCGCGGAAGGCGGGGTCGTGCGGGGAGTCGCCGACCTGCGCTCTGACCGGCTCGCCGGCATCGACGAGCACATCGCGCCATGTCTGGAGCGACGGGATAGCCAGCGCCCGTTCGCCGTAGGCGTCGCCGCCACTGTGTCGACCTTCGCCGCTGCGTACCACTACAACCTCGACGAAGTGAACCGGATCCAGGCGTGGGCGGCACCATACGCCGAACGCCACCGCGACACGTTCAACATCGTTCACGGCCTGTGCTACACGGGCCTCGCACACCGGTTGATGCTCGACATCTCGACGGCGGAAGCCTGCTTCCGCAAGGCGCTCAAGATCGCCAAGCGGTCCGGCGGCAGTCATTCCTACACCGCCCGGCTGGCGAGCTCGGCGCTGGGCGAATTGCTCTACGAGCGAGGCGAACTCGACGAGGCCAACCGCCTGCTGGACGAGGGCTACAAGCTGGGGCCCGAGGGCGGCTCGGTCGACTTCAAGATCGCCCGCTACGTCATCGCCGCCAGGATCAAGGCGCTACAGGGCGAACGGCATGCGGCCGGTCAACGACTGCACGAGGCCATCCGGGTCGCGCGGTCACTCTCACTGAACCGCCTGCGGGCGATGGCGGAGCACGAACGCACCCGCCTCGGGCTTCCACCGCATCCTGATTCCGGTGCGTGGCCGCCGACTTCCTACGAGTCGCGCCGCGAGCCGGTGGATGCGATCGACGAGATCACGGTCCAGTTCGAGGAGGCATCGGCCATTCGGCTGCTGATCGCGGCCGATGATCCGGAGAAGAAGCAGCTCGCCTGCCGGTGGGCGCAGGAGTGGGTCGATCGAACCACGTCGCCGAACCGCCCACAGGCCTTGCTGAGAGCGCGTCGTCTGCTTGGCGCGAGCTTGTCGGCCGCCGGACGCATTGACGAGGCGAAGACCACGGTCGCGATCGTCGCGGCGCAATGCGCGCAGTTGGGAATGTTGCGTTACCTCGTCGACGGCGGACCGTACGTTGCCGCCACGCTCGCGGAATTGCATGCCGATCAGCGGTCCGGTCAGTGGCGTCCCGAATGGCCGGAAGTTCCACCCGATTTCCTCGAACAAGCGGTCAATGCCGAAGTCGCACAGCGGGTTTGATTGTCGCTAGCTCGATCCGCACCGGCACGCCGGTCAGCGGCCTCTTGCCCGAGGGTTTCGGCTTCGGCGTACCTGCGCCGCCCTTGCCCGAATCCGCTTTGTTTCAGTCGGTTTCGACCATCGCTGCCCAACCACACCAAGAGCCGGTCCACCATGCCGTCTCTGTCCCCGACCGCGGCCAAGATAACGCGGGTTGTCGGCCGACGAAGCCGTTACAGGAATTGGCGTCTGTGTCAGGAATCATCGGCACGCCGACGCAGGCCGTCGAGGATGAGCTCGAGCACATGGTGAGCACGCTCGTCCGCCTCGGCCTCCTCGATGTGCGATAGAAAGCCGATCAGCAGGATGACGTCGCGGACATCGACGTCGGACCGGATGGTGCCGTCCGCCTTTCCCGCAGCGAGCAACGTCTGGAGCGCGTCGCCTATCGGCCCGAGGCTGTGGCCCGACAGGTCTCGTTGCACGGCGGACGTCACTGCGGAGAACACGCCGCGCTTCACGCGCGCGTAGTCGGCAACGCGCCGGAACCACAGCGCAAGCGCCTCGAAGGGTTTGTGTTCGGCGAGCAGAGTCGGCGCTGCCACGACGAGTTCGTCGACATCGTGTCGGTAGACCTCGGCCAGCAGGTCCTCGCGAGTCGGAAAGTGCCGGTATAGCGTGCCCTGGCCGACGCCGGCCCGCTTGGCCACTTCGTTGAGCCGTAGTTCGTCCTGCCGCGTGATGAGCGCCTGTGCAGCTTCGATGATTCGGCTCCGATTCTCGGTCGCATCGGCACGCCGCCTGGGCGGCGTCATCGCTTCTCACCGGCACACTTGCTAAGCGGACACGTGTCCGCTACCCTCGATCTGTAAGCGGACACGTGTCCACATTAGGACGGAAGGATCGCGATGTCACGGATCGCCGGCAAGGTCGTCGCAGTCACGGGCGCAAGCAGCGGAATCGGGGAAGCGACCGTGCGTCTACTCGCCGGTCGCGGGGCAAGCGTGGTGCTGGGCGCCCGCCGAGTCGCTCAGATCGAGAACATCGCGGCCGAGGTTCGCGGCAGAGGCGGAGCGGCGATCGCGTGCGCCACCGACGTCACCCGCCGCGAGGATCTCGAAAGACTCGTCGACAGCGCCGTACAGGAGTTCGGGCGTCTCGATGTGCTGGTCAACAACGCCGGCATCAGCAAGATCGGGCCGATGTCGAACATCGACGTGGACGGTTGGTCGGCCATGATCGACGTCAACGTGAAGGGCGTGCTGCACGGTATCGCCGCGGCGCTGCCCGTCTTCCAGCGGCAGGGCAGCGGCCACTTCGTCACGACCGTGTCGACTGCCGGGCTCATGGTCGTCCCCGACATGGCGGTATACGCGGCCACGAAGAACGCGGTGCGCACGCTATTGGAGGGACTGCGTCAGGAGTCGACGGATGGCGTCGTGCGGACAACCGCGATTTCGCCGGGCTTCGTCAGGACCGAGCTCGACAGCTCGATCGACGACGTCGCGGTCCGCGAGCGGATCCGCCGAAGCATGGACGACTTCGGCCTCTCGCCGGACGCCGTCGCGGAGGCTGTGGCGTTCGCCGTCGAGCAGCCGCGTGGCGTCGAAATCGGCGAGATGACCGTGCGTCCGACGGTGCAGAACTAGGTCCGCTCGACCCGCACCGGCACGCCGGTCAACCGGGCCATCCCGGCCAGCTTCTCGAGGTCTGCCGGCGCGCTGGACATCAGCTGGTTCACGTTGGCACCGCCCGCACCGTTGGCGACCTGCCAGCCGCCGGTGCCCTTGTGGCCCCAGCCGTGGGGGACGGCGACTACGCCGGCGACGATGTCCTTGGTCACGATGACGGGCAGTTCGATTTCGCCGTGCAGCGAGGCGATCCGCACCCTGTCTCCGTCGACGATGTCGGCCGCGGCGGCATCGTCGACGTGCATGCGCGCGGCCTGGATGCGGTCGCCACGCATCAGCAGCGGCGCGTTGTGCATCCATGAGTTCTCCGAGCGTGTCTCGCGCATGCCGATCAGCCGCATCGGATAGCCGTCGGGGACCTGCCTTCGCGACAGCGCCGCGACCTCGGCGGCGATCCCGTCGTGCCGCAGCCGGACGCGGCCGCCGCGGTAGACGACGACCTTGCGCAGTACGCCGTCGCGCAGGTTCGGCGCGAGCACCTTGCCGTGCGGATGAGCGGCCGCCAGGCGCGAGAAGGTCAGCCCGCCGGGGCGCAGCCCGAACAGGTCGCCACCCTGGCCCAGCCGGATGACGGCGTCCACAAGCAGTCGCGGTGTCAGCCGAACACCGAAGAGCGCCAACGTCTTTCGCATGACCGCCAGCGCGATCAGTCCCGGTGTGCGACGCCACATCCGCCGGGTGAGATCGTCGATCATCTCCCATTCGGCGCGGGCTTGTCCGGCGGGGGTGACGACGGCTTCGGTGGCCTGGCGGAACGGCGTGGGCTGCAGCGTCTGGAACGGCAGCGGGAAATCGTCGCGCTCGTACATCGTCGCTGCGGGCAGCACGTAGTCGCAGTGCGCGAGCGTCTCGTTGACGTACAGGTCGACGCCGACCATCAATTCCAGGCCGTCAAGCGCTTCTTCCAATTCGTTGCCATTGGGCACCGACAGCACCGGGTTACCGGCGCTGACGAACAGCGCACGGACCTGGCCGCGCCCAGGTGTGGTGATCTCCTTGGCCATCACGCCCGCGGGCTCGGACAACAGCACCGAGGGGAAGCCACCGATCCGTGACCGCCTGCGGGTGTAGCTGCTACGCAGTAACGCACCGAGGGCCTTCATCCCCCAGCGCTCACCCGGCATGCCGAAGCGGCCGAACATGCTGCCGCCTGGCTGGTCGAGGTTGCCCGCCACCAGGTTGACCGCATCGAGCAAATACGTTGTGAGAGTGCCATTTTCACCGGTGCTGGTGCCAACCCGGCCGTACACCGCGGCCCGCCGGGTGCGCGCCAGGTCACGGGCCAGGTCGCGCACGATGTCGGGGTCGATGCCGGTGCGCGCCTCGGTGGCTTCGGGGCTGAACGGCCTGGCCAACTGTTCGATCCAGGCGACACCGTCGGCCTGACCGTCCAGCCGCGCGCGGTCGGCCAGGTTCTCGTCGAAGAGCACATGCAACAGGGACAGCAGCAGGTAGGCGTCGCCGTCGGGAATGATGCCCAACCACTCGAACTGGGCCGCGGTCTCGGTCTTGCGCGGATCGATGACGAGCACTCGGCCACCGCGCTTGACGATGTCGTGCATCCGGTCCTTGATCCGCGGCACGGTGAGCACGCTGCCGTGGGAGACGATCGGGTTCGCGCCGATCACGACGAGCAGCTCGGTGCGCAGCACGTCGGGCACCGGCAGCGCCAGCGGCGACCCGTAAAGCAGCTGACTGGCCACGAAGCGGTTGTTGACGTCTTGCGAACCGGCGGTGAACACGTGCAGCCGGGGACCGAATCCAAGCATGAACGTGTTCAAGCTCAGCGTGTGCGAGTAGCTGAACGCACCGGGGTTGCCGTAGTACCAGCCGATCGCACCCGAGCCGTGCCTGCGGTGGATGTCGGTGAGACGCTCGGCGATGTCGGTCATCGCCTCGTCCCAGCTGACGGGCTCGAACCCGCCGTCGACTGTGCGGCGCAGCGGTGCGGTGACGCGATCGGGATCGTTGACGACCTCGGCGAACGCGATGCCCTTCTGGCATGCGAACCCCGCCGACAGCGGATGGTCCTTATCGGGCCGAAGTGAAACCAGACGACCGTTGTCAACAGTCGCGATCATGCCGCACAGCGGCTCACAGATCCGGCAGAAGGTCGGCTTCTGCTCTCGCGTCATTACTCCTCGCGCGAGCGCTCGTCGGCGGACATACCCCGGAGGTTAGCGCTCCCCGGTGACCGGGATGCGTCCGGTCGGGGCGTCGTCCTCCGAGCGGTGCCGGACGGTCGCTTCGTCGGCGAACTCGTGGGTCGAATACTTGTGCGTGCCCTCGAGGTCGTCGCGGATTGCTTCCTGCGCGGCCGGGGGCAGCGTGTGCATCATTTCGCGAACCCGCGCCTGCCGACGCCCGACCGCCTGGCGCTCCGGCATACCCGGTGTCGCCTGAATCTGCGGCGGCACGCCCTCGATCTCCTCCACACCGCCGTCGTGGTGACCGGCGTCGACCATGGCCTGTTCTTCGGCCATCGTCGATTCGTCCTTCTCCTCGGACATGCCGATGGGGCCGATGCGGCGGCCGTTGAGGAACTGACGGACGACGGGCTCGTCGCTGGTCAGCAGCACCTCACGCGGGCCGAACATGACCAGGTGCTTGCGGAACAGCATGCCCATGTTGTCCGGTACGGTGCGCGCGATATTGATGTTGTGGGTAACGATCAGGATCGTGCAGTCGATCTGCGCGTTGATGTCGATCAGCAGCTGGGACAGGTAAGCGGTACGCACCGGGTCCAGACCCGAGTCGGGCTCGTCGCAAAGGATGATCTGCGGGTCGAGCACCAGCGAACGGGCCAGGCCGGCGCGCTTGCGCATACCGCCGGAGATCTCGCCCGGGAACTTGTTCTCATCCCCACCCAAGCCGACCAGCTCGAGCTTCTCCATGACGATGTTGCGGATCTCGCTTTCCTTCTTCTTGGTGTGCTCACGCAAGGGGAAAGCGGTGTTGTCGTAGA
>DASQCE010000067.1:0-2442 GCA_035634855.1 Mycobacterium sp. | reverse complement strand
CTTGGGCACCCACACCCGACCGAACCGGCGGTTCAGACGCTCGACACGATGCGGTTTGACCGCTACCTGCCGGAATCCGTCTTGCACACCGGCTTTGCGCCACGTCGGGCGGCCGTGCGTTCCGCCGAAAAAGTTGCGCATCGCGTGGGCGAAATCCCGCAATGCCTGCTGCTGCACGGTCTGCGAGCCGGCCGCCAGCCAATCGTGATCGGCACGGGCAGCGGTCAACTGAGCGCACTGCTCGTTATAGCCGGGCGCACGACGACCCGGCTGCCAATGCCGTTGCTGCTCGACGGCCAAGTTCCACACATACCGGGCGTGGCGACAATGCTCGGCGAACACCACCACCTGCTCAGCGGTAGGAAGATGCCGATAACGCGACACTCCTGGAACGTATCCGCTGCGACCGACAAGTTACCGAAAGGAGAGACGGTGTCGCCTCCCCCGGCTAAAGCCAGGGGTATGCACGCCGCACGAATCCCATGACGCTGATCGGAGTGCCGCGAGAGACCGCTGCAGGCGAACGCCGTGTTGCGCTGGTCCCCAAGGTCATCGAACGACTGAACGCTGCCGGCCTCGCCGTCGTAGTCGAAACCGGTGCTGGCACAGGGGCATTGATCCCAGACGCACAATACGAACAGGCCGGAGCCACCATCGGCGACCCCTGGCGGGCCGACCTGGTGGTGAAGGTGAACCCGCCGACCGCCGACGAGATCGGTCTGTTAAAACCCGAATCCACGGTCGTCGGGTTTCTGGCACCGCGCGCCCATCCCGAGGTCGCCGAGGGCCTGCGGCTGGCGGGCGTCACCGGCTTCGCATTGGAGGCGGTTCCGCGGATTTCGCGGGCGCAGGTGATGGATGCGTTGTCGTCGCAGGCCAATGTGGCGGGTTATAAGGCGGTGTTGGTGGGGGCGTCGGAGTCGACCCGGTTCTTTCCGATGTTGACGACCGCGGCGGGCACGGTGAAGCCGGCCACTGTGTTGGTGTTGGGGGTGGGGGTTGCGGGTCTGCAGGCGCTGGCCACGGCCAAGCGCCTTGGCGCCAAGACCACCGGCTATGACGTGCGTCCGGAGGTGGCCGATCAGGTGCGCTCGGTGGGTGCGCAGTGGCTGGACTTGGGTATTGAGGCCGCCGGTGAGGGTGGTTATGCCCGGGAGTTGTCCGAGGAGGAACGCGGGCAGCAGCAGAAGAAGCTCGAAGAGGCGATCAAGGGTTTCGATGTGGTGATCACCACGGCGTTGGTGCCGGGCCGTCCCGCACCGCGGTTGGTGACCGCGGCGGCGGTGGAGGGGATGAAGCCGGGCAGCGTGGTGGTCGATTTGGCCGGGGAGACCGGCGGCAACTGTGAGCTGACCGAGCCGGGCCAGACGGTGGTCAGGCACGGGGTGACGATTGCCTCGCCGCTGAACCTGCCCGCGACGATGCCCGAGCATGCCAGTGAGCTGTATTCGAAGAACATCACCGCGCTGCTGGAGCTGTTGATCACCGACGGTGTGCTGGCACCGGATTTCGAGGACGAGGTGATCGCAGAGTCCTGCGTCACGCGCCGCGCCGCGAGCGGCGCAGAAAGCTAGAGCGGAGAAATAGCGATGTATGACCAGTTGTTGGCGAACCTGGCGATCCTGGTGCTCTCGGGGTTCGTCGGGTTCTCGGTGATCTCCAAGGTGCCCAACACCTTGCACACCCCGTTGATGTCGGGCACCAACGCCATTCACGGCATCGTGCTGGTCGGTGCGTTGGTGGTGTTGGGCCGGGTGGAGCAGCCGTCGCTGGCGATTCAGATCATCCTGTTCGTCGCGGTGGTGTTCGGCACCCTCAATGTGGTCGGCGGGTTCGTGGTGACCGACCGGATGCTGGGCATGTTCAAGGGCAAAAAGCCCGCCCCGGTGAAGGTTTCTGCTGAATCTGCGGCTACCGCCGCGGGAACGAACGGGCAGCCGCGATGAACTATTTGGTGGTTCTGCTCTACCTGGGGTCGGTGGCGCTGTTCATTTACGGCTTGATGGGTTTGACCGGGCCCAAGACCGCGGTGCGCGGCAACTGGATCGCCGCCGCGGGTATGGCGGTGGCGGTGATGGCCACCCTGATCTCGATTCGCCACACCGGCAACTGGGGGCTGATCATCGCGGGTCTGCTGGTCGGTGTGGCGCTGGGGGTGCCCCCGGCGCGGCTGGTCAAGATGACCGCGATGCCGCAGTTGGTGGCGTTCTACAACGGTGTGGGCGGTGGCACGGTCGCGTTGATCGCGCTGGCCGAGTTCATCGACACGGATGGTTTTTCGGCGTTCCACCACGGCGAGTTGCCGACCGCGCACATCGTGGTGGCCTCGCTGTTCGCCGCGATCATCGGGTCGATCTCGTTCTGGGGATCGATCATCGCGTTCGGCAAGCTGCAGGAGATCCTGCCCGGCCGACCGATCGGCCTGGGCAAGGCCCAACAGCT
>DASQCE010000066.1:0-37406 GCA_035634855.1 Mycobacterium sp. | reverse complement strand
AAATCGCCGGAAATCGGCAGGAACCACCGCGGTATGCGTTCGATGTTGGTACACGCGTCCCACAGATCGGCGGCGTCGGTCGGATACGACTGACTGACGGTGACGACCCTCGCCTCCCCCGCCTCCAGCACCCGGGTGTCGACCGTGCGCCGCACGGCATTGATCTGATGGTTGACGTCAATCATGTTGCCTTCCTTCGCCGTTGTCGTTTACCGCGCGCGATTTCGGTCGCCAGCGCGTCAAGGTGCGGTGTCCAGAAGCGGCGGAAGGTGTTAAGCCACTCGTCGACGTCACGCAATGCTCGACCGTCCACCGCGTACAGCCTCCGCTGACCGTCCGGACGTACCGACGCAAAACTGTTGTCGCGCAGCACTTTCAGGTGCTGAGACACCGCTGGCTGAGTGATCGTGAACTCGTCCTGAATCGTGGCGCCTATTTCCCCTGCCGACATCTCGCCGCCGGCTAGCAGTTCCAGAATGCGGCGCCGCACGGGATCCCCCAGGACGTCGAACGCGTGCACACTTCAATATAAAAGTTTTTACTTATATAAGTCAAGCCTACAACTATTGGTTCCATCGCGGCGGGGCGGCGCCCCTGCCGAATCCCCAGGTGGCTTGCCCAAGCCGTGGCTTGGGCTGGGCGCGCGCCGGCTGCCGGTGGAAGTGCGCCGCCAACATTGGTTCCGGGTCGGCGCCTTCGAACAGCGTCACGCATGGCGCGGCGAACTCGCACACCGAACAGTGCGCCGCAGGGTTCGGATAGATCGCGGGCTCGCGAGTCATATCGAGCGCTTCGGCGGCCAGTTGCGCGCCGACTGCCGCGATCTCGCGGCGGGTCCGACGGATGTGGGTACGGCGCACCGGCCCAGCGATGCGCTGGTCGAACCGGTGCCTGGCGTCGACGCGTGCCGCCCGCGCCGACTTCCGTTGATGCTGCGGAATCGACCGGCCGCCGCCACTGCCCTCGTGCTGGGCAACCGGTTCGTGCACTCGGACGGTGGCAGGTGCGGGCCGGTCGAGCGGCCCGTCGATGCGCACCTCGTTGTGGATCGTGCCGACGATCTCCATGCCCATGTAGTCCTGCTCCCACGCCCAGCACGCTGCGATCGCCTCCTCGTCGCGCACCAAGGTGTCCGGGTCCTGCCAGTCGTCCACGATCTGGTGGCGCACGACCCAGTAGTCGTCGGCGGCGTCCACCGCTAGCAGGTCCACCCTGCACGCGTAGACCACCCCGGATCCGTTGGGCGTCAACAGT
This sequence comes from Mycobacterium sp., assembly GCA_035634855.1. Lineage (GTDB taxonomy): Bacteria > Actinomycetota > Actinomycetes > Mycobacteriales > Mycobacteriaceae > Mycobacterium. The sequence goes on along the minus strand of DASQCE010000066.1, from coordinate 36,152 downwards.
CCCCGCTCGGGCTCGGCCGGATCAGTGACCATGCCCGTCACATCGTGATCGATCTTGACGGGAGCGAAGTCGTCGATGGTGCTCGCCCACGCGTCGTAGCAGTCCAGCAGCGCCGCGGCTGTCTCGACGAGATCGCCTGCGCCTGCGTCAGTCAGCGACCGCTCTACCGCCTTCTGCACCAGTGACTGTTTCACGTTGTGCTGCCAATCCCAGGTGCCGGGGTAGTAATAAACCGCCAGTGCATCCTTGAGCGCGGCGGGCAGGGCAGGCCCGGTGTTGTCTGCGGGTTCGAGCCCGCGTCGGTGAGGCGAGGCGAAATCCCATTGCCTGCGACAGCGTTTGAACCTCGCGCGTTGCTCAGGGTCGATGCGGAAATCCACGTCGCTGCCGTTTCAGTGGGAATGCGGCCAGGGGTCGTCGAGCGGCCATCGACACCGGTCGACCCGGTCGGCCATCGATTCGAGTTCGGCCAGCAGGTCGTCGAAGAATGCCCGTAGCCGTGTCCGATCCTCCGGCCAGGTGGCGGAGAAACACATCCAGACGTCCGGGCCGTCCGACGGCGTCGCGATGACGATGTCGTCCGGGGGCATGATCCGCCAGCTGTAGGAATCCGCCCGGCGTTCGAGGTACACGGTGTCCTCACGATCGGGGCGTGCAGCCACGATCGCGGCGAAGAGTTCTTCGCGGTTCATCGGTGCCTCGTCAAACCAGGATAGTTCTTGCGTCGAGGCACGCATCGCCCCATGAGCACCCGCTAGGCCGTCAGCATCTCGATCAGCAGCCGGACCTGGGTGTCGAACACGGCTCCGGGCTCGGTAAGTGTGTCGGCGCCGTATTGACCGAACACCTCGAGGCTGATCGCACCCACCAGTCCGGCCCAGAGCAGAAAGCACTTGGCCACCGCGAAGTCGTCGCCGGCGAACCCGAACTCCTCGCGTATCCGGTCGAAGTCCGACGACAATGGTTGGGCCGCAGCAACATTGCTCTGGGATATTTCGCCGGCTGCAATTCCGGACCCTATTGCGTCGAATAGCGCGCCGACGACCCGGGTCCCCGGACCGACAGTGCGCTCCCGCGGCGCGTGGTAGCCGGGCACCGGGCTGCCGTATAGCAGCGCCCAGCGGGCCGGCTGACCAACCGCCCACGCGCGGGCCGCATGCGCCATTGCGAGCAGTTGATCGCGCCACGGCCCGCCCGCCGCCGCACCGGCGCGGTCGACCGCGTCGGCCAGCTCCGAATAGGCGTCGACCAGAAGGAGTGTGAGCAGATCGTCGCGGCTGGTGACGTACCGGTACACCGCGGACGACACCATGCCGAGGTCGCGCGCGACGGCCCGCAGCGACAGCCCGGCCGCACCCTCGGTGACCAGATGGCGTCGGCCGAGCTCGATGATCTCCGCCTCAACCTTCTCGCGGGTCTCCTGCCGCTTGCCCATGCGGCCAGTGTGACACAAAACGAGATCACTGCTCTTGAATTCCCGAGGCAAGCGTGCCACTCTGAACAGAGAGCACCGCTCTCTGATTGCCATCCGACGAAAGGACCCGCGATGACCGTCCGCTACGACGAACCCAACCTGGCCGCCCGTGCAGGCAACGAGGTGATCAGATGGCTGGCCGAAGCCGGGGTCAGCATCGCCGGAACCAGGGCGCTTCGGGTCCGCGGGCGTAAGACCGGCAAGCTGCGCGGCGTGGTGATCAACCTGCTCAGCGTCGACGGTCGCGACTACGTCGTGTCGCCGCGGGGCAACACGCAGTGGGCGCGCAACGCGCGTGCGGCGGGGTCCGTCGAGACCGGTCCGCGCTGGCGCAGCCGTGAGGTGCGCATCGCCGAGGTGGCCGAAGACGCCAAGCCGCAGTTGTTGAGGCGCTACCTAGGCCGGTGGTACTGGGAGGTCAAGGGTCACGTCGGCGGCCTGACGCCGGAGTCGACCGACGACGAAATGCGGGCTGCCGCATCGTCGATCCCGGTTTTCGAGCTTCTCCGCTAGGGCGCAGGCGATGGGGCGGGAATGTTGGCCGATGCGGGGGAGATGACATCTTCCCGAGCCTGTTGGCTGGCGGCCTGCCACGACACCGCCGCCGGATAATCACCCCATGTGCTGTTGAACATTCCCACGATGACCGCCCTGCCGTCAGGGGTGATGTTGTACACCGGCCCGCCGGAGTCACCCTTCTCACTCACCACGCCGTTGGCCATCGTGAACCAACCATTGTTCACGGCCTGGATGGTTCCGCAGCTCTCCCCCGTGACCACCCCGAAGTGACATACCGGCAGACCGTCCATGGGCACGATGGCCGGGTCGGCGGTCAGCTGCCGTCCGCCCGGCAGGACGTTGTTGACCGCGACGTCGGGCGCGAGGCTGATCGCCTCCCAGTCGGCAATCTGATCGTTGGTGTCGACGGTGGCGCCGTTCGGCGTGTTGTCGCGGAACGACGACTGGGTGCCGATCGGGTTGCCGTCCCTGTCAGTGACCTGTCCACTGCCCCTGCAGTGGCCTGCGGTGAACGCGATGCGCATTTGCGGGTCGACGTAGCCGAGTGTGCAGACGTTGGTGCCTTGACGAACCTCCATGCCGGGAAACACCGGCACCCCCGGGGTGGCCTGTGCCGGCGCAGTCGGCAGTGCGAGTGCGGCGATCGGGGCGGCCACCGCTGCGAGCATGCGCAACCATCGTCGGCGCATTATGGCCTCCGATCTTCAGGAGTCACGGCTGTCCAGGGTACCGGTGAGCTGCGGACTGCTATTCCCGAAACCACTCCGCACTGCACACGCAATTGCTCATCGGACCACGACGCTGCGACGTTACACACCCGTCTTCTTGCCGAGGCACCGCGTGGCAAGCCCAGCCGCTGGTGGACACCCGTAAAGCAATGATGGCCCGGACCTTTCGGCACGGGCCACCATCGCAGTTGCGCTAGGGAATCGTCAGCACCTGACCAGGATGAATGAGGTCGGGGTTGGAGACGCCGCTGGCGTCGGCGATCACCTGATACTTGCTGCCGTCGCCGTAAAAGCGCTCCGAGATCGCCCACAGGGTGTCCCCGGAGACCACCGTGTATGTCCGCGGGGCGGGCGGCGGGGGCGGGGGCGGCGGCGCAGCCGGTTCGGCGGCCGCCGGCTCGGGAGCCGGTGCCGGTGCCGGTGCTTCCTCGGCCGCGGGAACAACTTCGGGCGCCGCGGCTTCGGGCGCGGGCGGAGGCGGCTCGGCGGTCTCCGTCTTCGAGGACCAGGCCGGCCCGTCCTTGGCGTACAGCACTACGTTGCGGTCGTCCTGCAGTACGAGCCTGACGTCTTTGGCGCCCTTGGTATCGGTATGCCAGACCGGCTTATCCGGGGTGTAGAGCACGCAGTTGCCGTCCTTTTGCACCTCAAGGCGTTCGGCGTTCTGGCCGTTGGTGCCCGTCGCCCACACCGCCTGGCCGCGCGCGGCCAGCACCAGGTTGCCGTCATCCTGCAACGTCAGCGTGTACGCGCCGTTCTTGGATGTCAGCGATCCACCTTTTTCGAGCTTCTGTCCTTCGCTAAGTGTGTCAGCCATGTCGTTGACCCTACTGATCAAGAGTGCGCCCGTATACTGTTCTACGCGCTGAAATTCAAACGTTTGGCGAATGGGGGTGATCCAATCACGTTCGGGCCCAAGGAACTCCGTCGCTCAACTACGGGATGGTGAGCACCTGGCCCGGATATATCAGATCAGGGTTGGAGACGCCGCTGGCGTCGGCGATCAGCTGGTATTTGCTGCCGTCGCCGTAGAAGCGCTCCGAGATGGCCCACAGGGTGTCGCCGGAGACCACGGTGTACGTCCGCGCAGCAGGCGGCGGAGGTGGTGGCGGCGCGGCTGCCGGTTCAGGCTCCGGCGCCGGGGCGGGTGCCTGCGGCTCCTTTGCGGCGGCCGGAACCACTTCGGGTGTCGGGGCCTCGGCGGCTGGCGGTGGGGGCGGCGCCTGGTCGGTCTGCGTGTTGGACGCCCACGCCGGGCCGTCGAACCCGTACAGCACCAGGTTGCGGTCGTCCTGCAGAAGCAGGCGAACATCCTTGGCGCCCTTGGTGTCGGTGTGCCAGACCGGCTTGTCCGGCGTGTAGAGCACACAGTTGCCGTCCTTTTGCACCTCGCGGCGTTCGGCGTTCTGCCCGTTGGTGCCCGTCGCCCACACGGCCTGGCCGCGTGCGGCCAGCACCAGGTTGCCGTCATCCCGCAACGTCAGCGTGTACGCCGCATTGCGCGATGTCAGCGATTGCCCGCGTTCGAGTTTCTCGCCGTTCATCAGTCTGTCGCTCAATATCGTGACCCCTTTCCGCATCACCCCGGCTGAGCTTAGTGAGCTTGGCTGTCGCCGTGGGGAATACAACTCAAGAATCGAATCCGAGGCCCAACGCATCGAGCGCGCGCAGCAGGACGTTGCGCCGCCCCGCCGAGTGGTCGGCACGATCCAGCGACCATCGCGTCGCCTGGATACCGATGCTGGCCAGCGGCTCCGGCGGAAACGGCAACGGCCGCCGCCGCACCATCTCCAATTCGGTGCGCGCCGTTGGCTCGCGGTCGAGCAGGTCTAGGCACACGTCGGCGGCGAACCGCGCCGAAGCGACGCCGAGCCCGGTGAACCCGTTGACGTAGGCCACCCTGCCGTCGCGGGCCAGGCCCCAGTGCGCGCAGAACCGGGTGTTGGTGTCGATCGCGCCCGCCCACCGATGCGTGAACCTGACGTCGTCGAGGGCTGGGAAGGTGATGAAGAAGTGCGCCGCCAGCCGTCGATAGGTGGCGGCCCGGTCTTCATAGCGATCGTCGACCTTGCGGCCGAAGTGGTAGACGGCGTCGTAGCCGCCCCATACGATCCGGTTGTCCACGGTCAGCCGGTAGTAGTGAAATTGGTTGGCGCAGTCGCCGATTCCCTGCCTGCGCCGCCAGCCGATGCGGTCGAGCTGCCTGCCGGTGAGTGGCTCGGTGGCCAGCACGTAGTCGTACACCGGCACGGTGCGCAACCGGTTGCGCCGCAGCAGGCTGGGAAAGACATTCGTCGCGAGCACCGCGTTGCGGCAGGTGAAGGTCGCCGCGCCGGAGTGGATGCGCAGCGCAACGCCGGCGGAGTCCAGGCGCTGTGCGTTGGTGTGCTCATAGATGCGCACTCCGGCTTCCTGGCAGGCGCGGGCCAGTTCGAACGCGAGCTTGGCGGGATGCACGATCGCACAGGTGTCGGGGCTGTACAGGCCCGCCAGGTAGGTCGGCGAAAGAACCTCGTCGCGGACTTCGCGCAGGCCGAGTAGCTGCCCCTGCCCATGGGCGGCGGCGGCGAGCCAATCGACTTGATGCGGTTCGGTCGCCACCAACAGCATGCCGGTGCGTTGCCATTCGGCGTCGAGCCCGAGCGACTCGATATCGGCCTGCATGCCATTGAGGTTCTCCCTGCCCATCGCCTCGAGCGTGTCAATCTCGGTAGGCCAGCGCGTCTTTCCGTTCTCCAGCCCGTGCGTCAGGCTGGCGTCGACGAAGCCGCCGTTGCGGCCCGACGCCGCCCAGCCGATCCGGTTGGCCTCGATCAGGACGATGCGGAGATCCGGATTTCGCTGGGCGGCATGCAATGCGGTCCACAGCCCGGCGTATCCCCCGCCGACCACCAGCAGATCGCAAACGATCGATTCGGTTGCCTTCGGGTAATCGGGCCGCGGGATGTCGAGCCACATCGAGCCGAAGGTGCTTGCCGCAAGCGCACGTTCGACCAGGCCGGGATCGACGTGGGCATCAAACACCGTCTCCACATCGCGGACACTACGGGGTGCATGTGGATCGCGGCGTAAATCGGTTGCCGTCGCCGCGAGGATGAACATGTATTGCTCCTCATCTCGGGCGCCAGCGGGCCGGCAAGACCTCGGTGCGCGAGACCATCGCCGGCGCGCTGGCTCGAGGTGTTGGCGGCCCCGTCGGTCGCGTTCGCCGTCTGGTTGCGTCGCCACGCCTGCGACCCCGCGCACATGCCGCACGTCCTGACGACGGGCGGATGGGACGGGATGCAGTGGTCGAGGCTGGCCACGTTGCCGTGGCAGATCACGGTCTCGATGGTTCGTTGATCAACGTCGCCGAGACGGGTCGCGCTGCGCTGCAATGGGTTAGGGATGCGATCAGCGGGCGGGCGCCGGTCTTCCGCCGGTGCCGGTGAATCGGGCCAGCACGGGCCCGACCATGGCAAGGATAAACACGTAGGGCGTGGCGACGGCCTCGACGGCTTCCAGCGTCGTGCCGACGAGCCCGATGATGACCAACGAGAATTCGCCGCGGGCGATCAGCGCGGTGCCCGCGCGCAGCTGACCGGGGCGGGCCACTCCCTCACGGCGGGCGGCGAATTGACCGGTTAGCACCTTCGTCCCCGCTGTCACCACCGCGAGCCCCGCGGCCGCTGGCAGCATCGGGATCAGGTCGGCGGGATCCACGGAGACCCCGATGGCCAGGAAGAAGATCGCCGCGAACAAGTCACGCAGCGGGCTGAGCACCATTCGCGCGCGGTGCGCCGACTCACCGGTAAGTGTTAGGCCGACGAGGAACGCCCCGACCGCGGCTGAGGCGTGCACGAATTCGGCCAGCGCGGCGACGATCAACGTCAGACCGAGGATGCGCAGCAGCATCTGCTCGTTGTCCGGGTGCGCCACGATCCGTCCGACGTGGTGCCCCCACCGGTAGGACGCGAAGAACGCCACGCTGAGCGCCGAAATGGCGATCGCCATGCCCAACAGGGCCTGAATCCAGGTGCCGCCCGCGGCCAAGACGGCGAGCAGCGGCAGGTAGGCCGCCATCGCGAAGTCCTCGAGCACCAGGATCGACAGCACGGCCGGGGTCTCCCTGTTGCCGAGCCGGCGCAGGTCGGACAGCAGCCGCGCGATCACACCCGAGGACGAGATGTATGTGACCCCGGCCAGGGCCAGGATCCCCACGCCATTGAGCCCGAGCAGCGCGCCCGCAATCGCGCCGGGCACGGCGTTGAGCAACACATCCACCCACGCCGACGGCAGGTGCCGGCGCAGGCTGCTCGCGAACTCTCCGATGGAGAACTCCAGCCCGAGGGTGAGAAGCAGCAGCACCACGCCGATCGATGCGCCGGTGCTGACGAATTGCGCAGCGGCCGGGATCGGCGCGATGCCTCCTTCACCGAGGGCGAGACCGGCCACCAGGTACAGCGGAATCGGCGATAGCGCGAATCGGCGCGCGGCGGTGCCCAACACGGTGAGCACCGTGAGGATGACGCCGAGCTCGAGCAGCAGCGTCGCCGATACCTGCATAGCTCAACTTTCGGCCGGCGGACCGGCCAGATTGCCCTGCGCGACGATTTCTTCAACTCCCGAGATGCCGTCCTCGGTGCCGATGACCACCAGTACGTCGTTGACGCGCAACATCTCCCCGGGCCCCGGTGACGCGAGGACCGCCTCGTCGCGGACGATCGCCACGATGGAGGCGCCGGTGCGGGTGCGCGCCCTGGTGTCGCCGAGGGGCCGGTCGACGAACGGGCTTCCGGGTCGGATGGTCACTTGTCCCGCGTTGAGCCCGGGGACCTCGCGGGTCAGGTCGGCGAAACGTTCGGCGATCCGCGGTGCGCCAAGGATCTGGGCAAGGGCCTCGGCCTCGTCGTCGGTGAGGCGGAACACCTGCTGGGCCTGGTCGGGATCATCGCTCGGGTAGACGACTACTTCGAATTCACCGGTGCGCCTGGCGACAACACCGATACGGTCACCGTCCCGATTCTCAAACTCGAATCGCAGACCCACACCGGGCAGCAGAACCTCTTTGACGTCCATGGGATTCATACTTCCCGGTCGAGCATCTGCTTACGTGCGAACTTCCGCCGATTCGGGCACAGCGAGACGTTCGGCAGGCACCCATCCCGGCGGCCCGAAGAGGTATCCGAGCCGGTCACGCCAGCGCGTCGCGTGGCGCACGTCGCGGGCGATCGCCACGTACTCCCCCGTCTGCAGCTTCCAGATGTTGAAGGTGTCCACCTGCTTGGTGAGGCCGTAGTGCGGTCGCGTGGTCTCCGCCTGGAAGCTGCCGAAGAGCCGGTCCCAGAAGATGAAGATGCCGCCGTAGTTGCGGTCCAGGTACTGCTGGTCCATGCCGTGGTGCACCCGGTGATGTGACGGCGTATTGAAGATGAATTCGATTGGCCGCCAAAGCCTGTCGATGCGCTCGGTGTGGATCCAGAACTGGTAGATGAGATTGATCGAGAATGACAGGAACACCAGCCAGGGCGGAACGCCGAAGAGCGGCAGCAGCGCCCGCAGGAACACGTCGCCGCTGATGTTCCACTTCTGCCGCAGCGCGGTGGCGAAGTTGAAATACTGGCTCGAATGATGGGCCTGATGGGTGGCCCAGATCAGCCGGACCCGGTGCGCCATCCGGTGGTAGAGGTAATAGAGCAGGTCCACACCGACAATGGCGATCACCCACGTGTACCACTGATTGGCGGGCAGGTGCCACGGCGCGACATAGACGTAGAGCGCCGCGTACGCCAGCAGCGCGATCCCGTTGAGCAGCCCGCTGGTACCGACGGACACCAGGCCCATCCAGATGCTGGCCCACGCGTCGGGCTTCAGATACGAACCGGATGGTGGGCGATCCGCCTCTTCATGCGCGAGCCTGCGCGCAGCGGCCCACTCGATGATCAGCAGCAAAAGGAAGAACGGGACCGCGTACATCACGGGATCGTGCATCAGCGGCGGCAGCACATCCGAGAATGCCTTTGCCAAGTCCACGGCAACACCTCCGCGACGAGTTTAGCCGGCGCGCCGTTACCGGAAGCTGATCACCTGACTGCCCCATGTGGCCCGGATGTGCAGGTCGATATCGTTCACGATCGCGTCTCGCCGGTCAATGATCAGGCATGCGCGATCCGCTTCGTGATACGGCGGCCACTCCGGTTCGCCGGGCAGCCCATTGGGCTTGCCCTGGACGGCGAAGTTCACCCAGCGCGCCCGCATTCGCGACGACACCGCCGCGCCGGTCTTCAAGCCACCCAGTTTGAATGTGAAGTCCTTGGGGCCGGCGATCAAATTGCCCCAGACATAGGGCAATTCGGTGGCATGGGTCGCGCCGATTCCCAGTGCCTTCAGCATCGGGGTGGACCAGTCGAATCGGTACAGGTACACCGGCGCGACAGCGCTGTGCCCCTCGGCCAGCCACACCGACGGCATCCGGAACCCGACGTCGCGGGCGACACCCATGCCCCGGGTCTTGGTGCGCCGACTGCGATAGACGGCGCCGATCTGGTCCTCCGTCGGGAGCTGCACGTCGGGCTGTTCGGCGGCCATTTCAGCGAACATTCGCCGGATCTCATGGGGCGTGATCGGCATCAGCGGCGACTTCATCCACTTGAACAGTGCCGCCTCGTGCTTGTTGGTGCCGATGATCAACGGCACCGGATGCGAGCGGCCCTCGCGCGCCAGCTTGACCGGATAATCGGGCACAAGGTCGCCGTCGACGATCGGCGCGAAGGCGAGCAGGCCTGGGCTACGCAGTGGCACGTCGTTGAACAATGTCCGCGACGCCGCCACGATCGCTTCGGCCGGCAAGCCACTCAACCGGTCGACGTCGTCGGGCCTCAGGCCGAGTATGTCGAGGAACTCTTCGGCGACCCGCCGGCCCCGCACGGCGTCATATACCGACGTGGCCGGTGAGCTCTGCGCAATTGCGGCGCTGAACAGTCCGGCGCCGGCCGGGGTGGTCAGCAGAGTGGTGACGATGCCGGCGCCCGCCGATTCGCCGAACAGTGTGACCCGATCGGGGTCGCCGCCGAATGCGGCGATGTTGTCGCGCACCCACTGCAGTGCCAGGATCACGTCGCGCAACCCAAGGTTGCTGTCGAACCGGCGTCCTGATGTGCTGAACGACGACAGATCCAGAAATCCGAAAGCGCCGAGCCGGTAATTCACGGTGACGACGACCACGTCGCCGCCCGCGGCCAGCACTCGCCCGTTATACAGCGGCTGGTTCGCCGAACCGAGGACGTAGGCGCCGCCGTGAATCCACACCATCACCGGCTTGCGATCGCCGCCGGCGATATCCGACGACGCCCAAATGTTGAGCGTGAGGCAGTCGTCACCTTGCGGCGCGCCGAGGTCGATGGGAATGCGTGGCTCAACCGGCTGCGGGCAGACCCGCCCCAGTGCGCCGGCATCGGCGACTTCGGTCCACTTCTCGGGCGGCTGCGGGGCCCGCCACCGGAGGTCTCCTGTCGGCGGAGCGGCGTAGCGCACGCCTTTCCACGAGGTAATGGGACCGTCGTCGGCGCCACGGACGGGGCCGTAGGCGGTTTCGACAACAGTGCTCATACGTTGAGGCTACCTATGCGTAGCAAAGACAACCGCGAGATTCGCATCACGTGTAGTGGTATGACTGATACATCGTTTGTAACAATCCTTCCAAGGAGATCCGATGGACCCGCTGCGCCGCCGCATCGTCGCCGAGTTCGAGAAGGGCGCGGGACGTCACGACGATCCCGCGGTCTACGGAGGTACGCCGGGCGATCCGGGACTGATCGGGCCCAACAGCGTGTCCTGGGAGATCAACGCCGACCTGGCGGCAGTCTCCCAAGCCGGCCTTCCCGCGATCGTGCTGGAGATCCTGCATCCGTCGGTCGTCGCAGGCGTGCAGGATCTGTCGAACTACCGTCAGGATCCGTTTGCGCGCGCTCGCGCCACCCTGGGCTACGTGCTGACCACGACGTTCGGCAATACCGAGGCGGCGACCCGGCTCATCGAACACGTCAAGGACGTGCATTCCTACGTCAAGGGCACGCGCCCCGACGGCGTCGCATATCGCGCGCTGGACCCGGAGTTGATCGCCTGGGTGCACACCTGCATCCCGTGGATGATCATGCGCGCCTACGAACATACGAAAAGGCCGCTGTCTCAACAGGAACGGGATCGGTACCTGGCCGAGCAGGCGGTGATCGGCCGGATGGGCGGCGCCGAGTGGGTCCCGACGACCGTCGCCGAACTCGACGACTATGTCGAGACCATGCGGTCACGACTGAGCGTGAACGTGCAGACGCGAGCGTTTCTCGACTTCCTGATGACATCCCCGTTCTTCCCCAACTTGCCTGGGCCTGTCGATCGCGAATTGCACCGTTTCGCGATCTACGCGGGAATGAGCCGGGCCCCGCACTGGGCGCGCGAACTCATCGGCCTCGAGCATCCCCCGACTCTGACCCGCACGCTGATCGAGCCGGCACTGCAGTGGGACGCGCGCAGGTTGCGCCGGGCGTTCGGCACCCCGTGCTACGTCCAACTCGCGCGTGAGCGCGCAGCGCCGACGAAGGCCGCCGCGCTGTGATCGACGGCCAGCTGATCGAGGTGGTCGGCGGCGTTGCCGTCGGCGGACGCGTGGAAGAGTCGGCCGACCGCGCGAGCCAGCGCATACTTAACGCCGCGCTTCAGGAAGCAGCTGCCGTTGGGCTGCAACGGATTACGGTCGAGGAGGTGGTCCGCCGAGCAGGCGTATCCCGAATGACGGCCTACCGCCGCTACCCGCGCCGCGATGACCTGGTCGAGGCACTGGTGCGACGCGAGACTCAGCGCTTCCTCGCAGCGGTCGCCGACGCGATCGACGTCGTCGAGGATCCGCACGACGGCGTGGCCGAGGCGTTCATCGCCGCGGTCACGTTCGCCAGGGAGCATCCGATGCTGCGCCGTGCCGGCCAGCTCGAGCCGACCCCGATCGCCGGTTCTCTCGAACTGGTGGCGATCGGGTCGGCCTTCATCGCCAACTACATTCACGGCGAGGCGCCCGGCACACCGTCGCAAAGGGTGTGTTGGGTGGGCGACGTGTTCGCCCGGTTGTTCCTCACCTACATCTCGATGCCGCCCACCGATCCGAACTTCGGCGACGACGCCGAACTGCGGCGGTTTGCGCACGAGGTGCTGACGCCGATGGTGGAGCGCGCTAACGCGAAAGGGGCCTGAGTTAGGTTGGTCGGGTGCGGAAGTGGGCGCTGCTCTTCGCGGCCATCGCGGTCGAGGTTGCGGCAACGCTGGCTTTGCGGGCGTCCCAAGACCATTCGGCGTGGCTGGTGGTGGTCGTGGCTGGATACGTGGGCTCGTTCATCTTGCTGACGCTGGTGTTGCGGACCGGGATGCCGGTCGGGGTCGCCTACGGCATCTGGGGCGCTTGCGGCACCGCCGCGACGGCGGTGCTGGCCGCAGCGATCTACGGTGACCCGTTCACCTGGCCGATCGTGGCGGGTATCGGGCTGATCATCGCGGGCGTGCTGCTCGTCGAGTTCGGCTCTCAAAGAGCCGCCGCGGACCAATCGTGATGTGGCTGGCGCTGGCCTGCGCGATCATCGTCGAGGTCTTCGCGACGCTGTCGCTACGCGCCTCCGACGGATTCCGCAAGAAGGCGTGGATTGTGCCCGCCGTCGCGGGCTATCTCGTGTGCTTCTATCTCCTGTGGCTGACGCTGTCGCTGGGCATGCCCGTCGGCATCGCCTACGGCGTGTGGACCGCGTGCGGCGTCGCCTTGGTCGCCGTCATCGCCCGATACTTGTTCTCCGAACCGCTGACCTGGCTGATGGTGCTCGGCATCGGGTTCATCGTGGCGGGCGTGCTCACGATTGAGATGGCAGGCGCCGTGCACTGAGCGCACCGGCCAGCGCCATCACCACCACGCCCGCGACGGGAACCGAAAGCAGGCCGACCCGCAGGCTCGTCGCGTCCGCGACGACGCCGACAAGCAGCGGTGCGCCGAAGAAGCCGACGCGCATCAGCCACGTCACCACCGTCAGCCCGGTACCAGGGCGCATGCCAGGCAGTTGGTCGGCGCCGTGCATGGCGGCCGGTATCAGCGTCGCGACACCAAAGCCCGCGGCGGCGAACCCGGCGATCGTTCCTGGCACGCTGGGAAACGCCAGCGCGGCGCCCATCCCGGCGGCGGTGACGAATCCGCCTGACCGCACCACCGCCCGCTCGCCGAAGCGGTCCACCAATCGGTCGCCGATCAGCCTGCCGACCAACATGAACCCGACCAGTGCGACGTAGCCGAACACCGCAACCGCACCCGATGCGTCGAGGCTGTCGCGCAAATACAGTGTGGCCCAGGAACTTCCGGCGTCCTCGACTGTCGCATCCGCGATCGCCATCACCACAAGGGCCGCCAGGGTTGCGTACACCGCGATGCCCGCGGCTGGGCCGCCCGCCGACCGAGCCGACGGATGGTCGTCGTGATCCGGGCCGCCCAGCAGATAGGGGTATGCGATGACGACGACCGCACTGAATACGGCACCGGCGATCGCCAGATGGGTTGCCCTCGGGATGTGCAGCGCGATCGCACCGGCCCCCATCAAACCGCCGACTATCGCGCCGACCGCCCACACCGCGTGAAACGAGTTGATGATCGACCGGCCGTAGTTGCGCTGCACCCGAAGGCCGTGCGCGTTCTGCGCGACGTCGGTGATCGCGTCCGACGCGCCCGCGAGGAACAACGCGGCGGCGAGCACCAGCGGCGTGGTCGCCAGGCCGGCGACGAGGACGAACGCCGCGATGCCGATCGTGCCGACGACGGCGACCCGTGAGGAACGGTATCGGCGGATCAGCGCCGCCGCAGCCAGCCCCGCGACCAGTGCGCCAGCGGAGAACGCCGCGATCGCCGCGCCGTAGACAGCGTTGGACAGGTGCAGGTCGGCCTTGATCTCGGGATAGCGCGGCAGCAGGTTGGCGAAGATCGCCCCGTTGGTCAGGAACAGCGCCGCGACTGCGACGCGGGCCGGCCGGTCCTGCGCCATTGCCCCGACACTACCGAAACAGATTGCGTCACTTGGTCGCGTGGGTCAGCAGGCGCTCGCTGGTCTCCCAGAGGTCGAGTGCCTTATCGCGGTCGTAGGAGTCGGCCGACGACCGGATCGGCCGCAGGCCGTCGAAGTACTCACCGCCGACACCATCGAACCGGGCATCGTTCGTCAGCGCCGCCAGATACCGACCGGAGGTGTGGGTGCTGCGCACACCGGGCAACACCCGCAGCGCCGGCAGCACATAACGCCAAACGAGCCGCTGCAGCGGCGGGTAGTCGCGGGCCAACCCCGAGCCGGGCATCAGGCCGGGGTCGAATGCGTTGACGGTCACGCCATGGTCGAGCCTGCGGTCGAGTTCGTAGGTGAAGAGCATGTTGCACAGTTTCGAGGTCGTGTACCGTCGGCGGCCGTCGTCCGCCGACTGCTCGGCGCGCGGATGCGCCAGATCGTCGGCCGACGTGTAGCGCGGGTGGGGCATGCCGGTGTGCTTGCTCGGGTCGTGGGTTCCGCTGCTGACAACGACGATGCGCGCGGGGTGTGCCAGCTCGCCGAGCAGACCCTGCACGAGCGCGAAGTGGCCAAGGTGGTTGACGCCGAACGTCATCTCGACGCCGTCCTCGGTCCACTCCGTGCCCGACACCACCTGCACGCCTGCGTTGCACACGATCGCGTGCAACGGCGGAAGTGTCGCGGCGCGAACGTCTTCGGCGAAGGCGCGCACCGACGTCAACGACGCGAGGTCCATGCGCATGACAGTGCAGCGCTGCGGTTCGCCGAGTTGCTTGACCGCTTCGGCGCCACGGCCGGTATCGCGCACCGCAAGCACGACGTGCATGGACGGGTCGCTGCGCAGCAGTGCTCGTGCGCACTCGAGCCCGAGCCCCGAGCTGGCGCCGGTGATGATGGCGGTCCTCATGTTCACTTCTCCTCCAACAGGATCGGGATGAGCGCCGTCACGGCCGCCGATAGCCGTCGGTACATCCGCCCGACATCGGTGCCGTCGGGTTCCAGGTGCTCGGCGAAGAACACCCCGTCGGAGAGTGCGACGGCCAGCGCGGTGAGTTCGGTGACGACGCGTTCCGCCTTGGCCGGCGGCGCGTCGGCGGGCAGCAGCCGAGTGATCGCGGCGCGGAACCGCCTGATCGCGGTGTCTCGAACCCGGCGCACCACGCCCGCGACGGCGGGATCGTCGCTGCGCTCCAGCGACAGCATGTAGAACAGCCGCAAGAAGAGCGGATGTTGCGATTGCAACCTCGACAGCACGGCCAGCTGCCCGTCGGCGTCTCCCGATGTGGGGATCGCCGCGAAGAACCGGTCGGCGCCGCGTTCCATCACCGCTGCGAGCACGCCTTCCTTGGAGCCGAAATGCCAGTAGATGGAGCTTGGCGGCAGCCCGCACGCCTTACGGATGTCGCTGATCGACGTGGCCGCGTATCCGCGGGTGGCCATCAACCGTTCGGTGGCATCGAGGATCAGCGCGCGGGACTGCTCACCCTGCTGCTGCTTCTTCGTCGGGCATATATCTGTAAGGATCATTACAGACAGACTAGCAAGTCAGAGAGTGACCAGTGCGGATTTCGCGGACTTTTTCGCAGTGAGTTCACGCTCGACGAAGCGGTGGCACGCTGAGCGGATGACGGTCCATACCGAGGCGACCACCGATGAGCTGCTCGCCCTCTTCCAGCCAGGAACGTGCCTCGACAGCGACGGCACCCTGAACGTCGGGGGGTGCCGCCTCGACGAAGTGGCCGAGCAGTTCGGCACCCCGGCCATCGTCGTGTCCGAGGACGCTCTGCGGCAGCGCGCCCGCGCCTACCTCGCCGCGTTCCGCGGCCGATGGCCGCGCTGCGACGTGGCGTTCGCGTCGAAGTCGTTCCCGTGCACGGCCGTTCAGCGGGTCATGATCGAGGAGGGTCTGCACCTCGACGTCGCGGGCGGCGGCGAGATCCTGACCGCGCTCAAGGCAGGCGCCGATCCGGGCAAGCTCGTCCTGCACGGCAACGCCAAGAGCGACGAGGAACTCGAGCTCGCGGTCAATCACGGCGTCGGCCTGATCGTGGTGGACAATTTCGACGACATCGACCGGCTCGAGCGCATCGTGCCCGCGGGTCATCAGCAACCGTGCCTAGTGCGGGTCATCCCCGGCGTCGAGGCCGCCACCCACGCCTCCCAAGCGACGGGCCACGCCGGCTCGAAATTCGGCCTGCTGCCCGACGACGCCCGCGACGCGATCGGCCGGATCGAGCGCAGCAGCAAGATGCGGCTCGACGGAGTGCACACCCATGTCGGATCGCAACTGCTCAACGTCGAACAGCTGGCGCAGGCGGTCGAACCCATCGCGAAGCTAGGCACCTTCGACGTCTACGACCTCGGTGGGGGCCTCGGGGTGCGCTACACCTACGACGAGCACCCGCCGAGCCTCGACGACTACGCCGAGGCGATGGTGACGCAGGCCCGCGCATTGCTGCCGGCCGGTGCGCGCATCATCGTCGAGCCGGGCCGCAGTATGGTCGCCAACAGCGCGTGCACGGTGTACCGAATCACGACGATCAAGCGCGGCGCCCTCACCCACGTGGCGGTGGACGGCGGGATGGGCGACAACCTCGAGGTGTCGCTGACCGGGCAGCGGTTCGAGGCCACGATCGTCAACCGCGTGGGCGGCGGCGAGATGGTCAGCGTGGTCGGCAGGCATTGCGAATCCGGAGACCAGCTCGTCGACGGCGTCCCGCTGCAGCAACCGGCGATCGGTGACCTGCTCGCCGTGCCGGTCACCGGCGCCTACTGCTACACCATGTCCAATCAGTACAACGGCGCCCGCAGGGTCCCGGTTGTCTTCGCCCGCAACGGGAATGCCCGGCTCGTGGTGCGACGGGATACCTGGGATGACTTGCTGATCCGCGATGTCGACTGATTTTCCGCGGACGAGAGGAGCACTGGCAAAAACAGCGACGCGAGGAGCAGGAGAAAACCTGCCAAGATGGGCGGCATGACTGAGCTGCCGCCCTCGCTCGTCGAGTTGGCGCGCCGCTACGGCGTGGCAACCGAATACAACGATTGGACCGGCAGGCACACGACCACCGCATCCTCAACGCTGATCGCCGTGCTCGACGCCCTCGGCGTGCCCGCCGCCACCGAGAATGAGCGCACAGCCTCACTGGCCGCACACGACCGCGACTACTGGGCCCGCTCGCTGCCGCCGACGATCGTCGGCCGGTCCGGCGTCGTGTCGTCGTTCTGGGTGCACGTCTCAAACGGCGACCCCGCCGGTCTGTGGATCCGGCTCGAGGACGGTTCCACGCGCACCGGGCTGCGGCAGCTCGAAAACAACAGGGCCCCTTATGATCTCGACGGAAGACTGGTCGGTGAGGCCACTTTCGAGCTACCCGGTGACCTGCCGCTCGGCTATCACCAACTCCACTTGCAGGTCGGTGCATCCGATATCAGCACGCTGGTGATCGTCTCGCCGGCGTCGATGGGATTGCCTGCCAGGCTGGGGCCGAGCCGGGCATGGGGGCTGGCCACCCAGCTCTATAGCGTGCGCTCGCAACGTTCTTGGGGCATCGGCGATTTGACCGACCTGGCCGACCTCGCGGTATGGTCGGCCTCGCGGCACGGTGCGGGTTTCGTTCTCGTCAACCCGTTGCATGCGGCAGCCCCTACCCCGCCGATGGAGCCGTCGCCGTACCTGCCCACGTCGCGCCGGTTCATCAATCCGCTGTATCTGCGCGTCGAGGCGATCGCCGAGTTCGCGTACGTCCGGCAGCGTGGCAGCATCCGGAGGGCGCGCGTCGAGGTGCAGGCCCTCGCGAAGAAGTCCAACCGGATCGACCGCGACGCCGCGTGGAAGGCCAAGCGCAGCGCGCTGGAAAGCGTCTATCGCGTCAAACGGTCGGCGGGCCGGGAGCTGGCGTACACCGCTTACAGGCAGCGGGAAGGGCAGAGCCTCGACGACTTCGCCACTTGGTGTGCGCTCGCCGAGCAGTACGGGAACGACTGGCACCAGTGGCCCGAGGATCTGCAGCATCCGGCAGGCCCTGCCGTCGCCGATTTCGCGGCCGAGCACGCCAAGACCGTCGACTTTCACCGCTGGCTGCAGTGGCAGCTCGACGACCAGCTAACCGCCGCGCAAGCCACGGCCGTCCAGGCGGGCATGGAACTCGGCGTCATGCACGATCTGGCGGTCGGCGTCGATCCCAACGGCGCCGACGCGTGGGCGCTGCAGGACGTGCTGGCGCTCGGCGTCACCGCGGGCGCACCGCCCGACGAGTTCAACCAGCTCGGCCAGGACTGGTCGCAGCCGCCATGGCGGCCCGATCAACTGGTGGACCATGCGTACGAGCCGTTCCGCGCCCTTGTCAACGCGGTGCTGCGGCACGCGGGCGGCGTTCGCGTCGACCACATCATCGGGCTGTTCCGGCTCTGGTGGATTCCGAAGGGCGCGCCTCCGACCGACGGCACCTACGTGCGCTACGACCACGAGGCGATGATCGGTGTCCTCGCGCTGGAGGCGCACAGAGCCGGTGCCGTCGTGGTCGGCGAGGATCTCGGCACCGTCGAGCCCTGGGTGCGCGACTACCTGCGTGAACGCGGCCTGTTCGGCACATCGATCCTGTGGTTCGAGGCCGACCGCGAAGGTGGCGGCGGCCCCCTGCCCGCAGAGCGATGGCGTGAGTACTGCCTGTCCGCGGTCACGACGCACGACCTGCCGCCGACACCCGGCTATCTGGCGGGCGAGCATGTGCGGCTGCGCGAGAGGCTCGGCCTGCTGACCCGTCCCGCCGCCGAGGAACTGGCCGCTGACCAGGCCCAACAGGCGGCCTGGCTGGCCGAGCTGCGCCGGGTCGGGCTGCTCGGCGACGCTCCAGATGTCGACGCGATCGTTCTCGCGCTCTACCGGTACCTCGGCAGGACACCGTCAAAGCTGCTGGCGCTGTCGCTGGCCGACGCCGTCGGCGACATACGCACCCAGAACCAGCCCGGCACCACCGACGAATACCCGAATTGGCGGGTGCCGCTACGCGGTCCCGACGGACACAAACTGCTGGTAGAGGACGTGTTCCGCGACCCCCGGGCGGCCGCGCTTGCCGACGCGATGAAAGAAATCGTGCACCCGCCGGTGTAACGCTTCGCCCCGTGTCTCCGGTTTCACATTTGTCACCGCTGCGATATGTTCGCACCGCACCGACTTAGGAGTGATCACGTGAAGAAGATCGTTGTGCTCAGCGGTGGCCTCGTCGTCGCCGGCTCGGCCGCTCTGGTCGGCGCTGGTGTGGCCCTTTCGCAGCCTGGACCGGACATGAGCTCGTACAACGTGGTCGGCGAGCAGTACAACAAGGCGCTACAGATTCTGAAGAGCGAGGGCGTGAAGGCCTACTTCGGCGGCTCGTTCGGCAGCGTCCTGCCGCAGGCACAGTGCCTGGTCGATCAGCAGAAGATCACCTCGGGTGGCCGGATGCTGCTGATGCTGGACTGCAGCCAGAAGGCCGCGGACATGATCGCGGATATGGGCCCCTCCGGGGGTCCCACCGTCGGCTCCAACGGCATCACCACGGTCACCCCGACCCCGGTGGTGCCGATTCAGGGCGCGCCCGGCGCGGGTGCCCCGGCTCCTGGCTAGGGCTCGACCATCCGTTTCAGGTTCTTTCAGCGTCTCGGTCATGTTGCGGCCGACCTGACGCGCGGCAACCCGATCGGCGATCAGGCCGAGCAGGTTGCCTGCCGATTCGTACGCCCGGCGGAAGATGACCTTGGTGTGGCCGTCGCCCTTGCTCACCGATCCCGAACGCGATAGCGGCATGATGCTGATCTGCGTCTCCCGTGCGGCGGACGGCTCCCATCTCACGCTCGATCTATAGCCGCGTCTGTACTATTCGCCCATGCCGTTGGCCGATGGTGCGACGTTCGCCGGGTACACCATCGTCCGGATGCTCGGCTCCGGCGGCATGGGTGAGGTCTATCTGGCCCAGCATCCGCGGCTGCCGCGGCGCGATGCGCTAAAGGTACTGCCCGCGTCGGTGTCGGCGGACAACGAGTATCGCCAGCGGTTCAACCGCGAGGCCGACATCGCGGCCACGCTGTGGCATCCACACATCGTCGGTGTGCATGATCGCGGCGACTTCGAGGGCCAGCTCTGGCTCTCGATGGACTATGTCGACGGCACCGACGCGGCGCGGCTGCTGCGGGAGCGCTTTCCGAAGGGGATGCCCACGGCCGAGGTCGCCGAGATCGTGATCGCCACCGCAGAGGCGTTGGACTACGCCCACGAACGCGACCTGCTGCACCGCGACGTCAAGCCTGCCAACATCCTGTTGTCCCACCCGGGATCGGGCGATCAGCGAATTCTCTTGGCGGACTTCGGTATCGCGCGCTGGGTGAACGACATCAGCGGATTGACCGAAACAAATATGACGGTCGGCACCGTGTCGTACGCGGCGCCCGAGCAGCTGATGGGCGCACATCTCGATGGGCGAGCGGATCAATACGCGTTGGCGGCCACCGCCTTTCACCTCTTGACCGGTTCCCCACCGTTTCAGCATTCCAATCCGGCGGTCGTCATCAGCCAGCACCTGTCCGCGTCTCCGCCCGCGATCGGCGCGCACCGCCCCGAGCTGTCCGCGGTCGACCCGGTGTTGGCCAAGGCGATGTCCAAGGATCCCAAGGATCGTTTCGAGCGGTGTGCCGACTTCGCCCGCGCCTTCGCTCACCGGCTCGACGCGGCGCCGACCGGTGACGTCGGCACCACCCTCGCCCCCGCCGCGCCTCCGCCGAAACGCTCGCTGCTGCGGGCCGGCGTCGTCGTGCCCACGATCTTGGCCGTGCTGCTGGTCACTGCAATCACGGTGGCGGTCATGGAGTTTCGGCGGGCCGACCGACCTGAGGCGCCCACCACAACAGCGAAGGCGCCGACGGCCACCAGCCCGACGTTCACGCCGCTGCCTCCGCCGCCGGAGCCGGTGCAGCCGGCCATCGCGCCGTCTCCACCCCCTACCACCGCCGCAGCCACGCCCGTCGCGGTGATCGGCGCCAACTGTTCTCCGGTGGGCAGCACGGCCACGACGGCCGACGGGACCACTGCGTACTGCTCGACGCTGCAGACGACGGGTGCATCGATCTGGTCGCTGAGCCAAGGAGATGTGCCAAGCCCGACGGTCACGACCGAGCCGACCGAGGCGCCGGTGCCGATCGAGGAAGAGTCGCCGGTGCGGGTCTGCATGCAACAAACCGGCCAGACGTGGCTGCGATGTCGCGAAGACATTCGGCGCAGTAACCGTGGGCTGCCGTGAAGTTCGCCGTCATAGCGCCCGTCGCTGCCGGGGTCACCGGCGATCCCGAGTGGATGTCCGCCTTCGCCCGACACGTCGAAGCATGTGGATTCGAGTCGATCGTCGCCGTCGAACATACGGTGCTGATGACCGAGTACAGCAGTGTGTACCCGTACGACGCATCCGGGCGGGTGGAGCTGCCAGCTGACTGCCCGGTGCCCGATCCCCTTGACCTGCTGGCGTTTCTGGCATCGCAGACCGATGGGCTCGGATTGGCCACCGGTGTGCTGGTACTGCCCAACCACCATCCGGTGGTGCTGGCCAAACGGGTGGCCACGTTGGATGCCTTGTCGGGAGGCCGGATCCGGCTCTGCGTGGGAATGGGTTGGCTCAAGGAGGAGATCGAGGCGTGCGGTGCGGCCTTCTCCAGTCGCGGGCGCCGCGCCGACGAACAGCTCGAGGTGATGCGGCTGCTGTGGGAGGACCGGCCGGACGGCGCAAGTTTCTCCGGCGAGTTTTTCGAATTCGACCACGCCGCTTGCTATCCCAAGCCAACCCGGTGGGTGCCCATCCACATCGGCGGGCACAGCCGCGCGGCTGCCCGCCGTGCTGGCCGGCTGGGCGACGGCTTTCAGCCGCTCGGCCTTGTCGGCTCCGAGCTGGCGGACCTCGTTGCGCTAATGCGCGCCGAGGCAACCCGATTCGGGCGCGATCCCGATGCGCTGGAACTATCGCTCGGGCATCTGGTGGCCAAGGTCGATTTAGGGCGCGCGGAGAAGTTGGCGGCGATGGGCGCCGACAGAGTCGTGCTGGCGCTGCCGCCCACGGCCGACCTCCACGAGGTGTGTGACCTGCTGTCGGCGTGCGCCGCAAGACTGGCGCTGACCCCATGAGCCTTAACGCCTTCGATCGACTCGCGCTGGCCGACCTTGTGCACCTGTATGCGTCGGCCGTCGACGACAGGCGATTCGGCGATGTGGTCGAGTTATTCTCCGAGACAGCCCCGGTCGCTGGAACCGGTGCGCCGTCATCACGGCCGCGGCGGCGTGCGGGAGGCGATGTCCGCGGTGGCCGCCGTGACTCGAACTGAGCACGCGATCGTCGGTGAGGTCTATGCCCCGGGGGACGATGCCGACTATGCGTTGGGCCGCATCACGTGCATCGCCCACCACTGGTCGGTCACTGATGGACAAATAAGCGATGTGGTGTGGCATCTGCGTTACGACGACGAGTACCTGCGCACGCGGGCCGGGTGGCGGATTCACGGCCGCGCGCTGACCATCAACGCTATCGAGACCCGCCCGGTTCGCCGCGTTCGAGGGCAGCCGTGAGTCGGTCGAGCAGCCGCTGACCCTTCAGTAGTTTCAAGCTGGCCTCCTCCCACGGAAAACCAACCCATACAATCGATTTCGAGATACTCGCTGACATTTGGGACGCGTCGACTAACCCCCGCAGCCTGCGTGCAGCGCGCCGTGGGCCGTGCAGCAGCGATCAGGCGTGGTGGGGTACCGTTCTTAGGGTCACGCGTTCCACTCGGCCGAAGGCACCACGGCCACCGGCAATGAGTCGCTTGGCATCGAGTCCCGCGACGTCCTTCATCGCCGCGCTCCCGAATCTCGCGCGGTGTCCCCGGGGCAGCGTGACTTCAAGGCCCAGAAGGGCTCTGCGCGCGGGCTGGCGATGTCCGGCGCTCTCAATGGCATCCGTCACCACACCGTCCCTCTCCATCGTGGAGCATGAGAGTCCCGCCGCGCGGGCCGCAGCGGCGACGTCGCGGCATAACGCGGCGCCGCCGGCGGTGAGGCTCATGTTCTCGGCGTCGACGTCGACTTCCGTGTCGTGTGGGTTATGAGCCGCTAGTGGCGGGAGAGCCGTTGGCCGGCCGGCGAGTGCGGTCGTCAGCGCTTCGCCGAAGTCTGTCAGGTCTGGCTCGTCGGATTCCGGCGGAGGCAACATGACACCGGGGTTCAGCAGCCCGTCTGGGTCGAAGGCGCGCTTGATCGCGCGGAACGCGGCCAGCTCGACGGGGCCGAATACCCGCCGCATCTGGGCCCGCTTCGCGGTGCCGATGCCGTGCTCGCCCGCCAGCGTGCCACCGAGGTCAAGCGCCGCGTCGGCGACCTCTTCTGCGAAAGCGTCGACGGTGGCGAGCTGGTCGGGTTCGTAGAGGACGGTCGGGTGCAGGTTGCCGTCGCCGGCATGCCCCGCTGTCAGCATGTCTAGTCCGTGGCTCACGGCAATCTGCCGGCTGCGCGCCATCATCTCGGGCACCCGCTGCCGGGGCACCGTGGCGTCGCAGACGTAGAACGCCCTACCCGTGGCGCGTATGGCAAATCCCGCAGCGAGGCGGCCGGCCCACAGCGCGGCGCGCTCTTGCTCGTCCGCCGCCGTGCGCAGCGCGTGGTCCCAGCGCCGTAAAATCTTCTCGAGCGCAGGCCTGTGCTGGGCCACGTCATCGCGCTCACCGTCGAGCTCAACGATCAGAATCGCAGCCTTGTCCGTCGGATAGCCAGAGGGAAGGTGCGCCTCCATGACTTGTACCAACCTCTTGTCGCAGATCTCCAGCGCGGCCGGCAGGATCCCCGCGGCAATGATCTCGGAGACGGTCAGTGCAGCGTCCTCGACGCAGTCGAACGACGCCAGCGCCGTCCAGCGCGCAGCCGGGATCGGCATCAAGTTGAGCACGGCACGCGTCACCACCCCGAGGATGCCCTCGGATCCGATCGTCACTCCGAGTAGGTCGACCTCGTCACTGTCACTGAAGGTGACCAGACGGCCGTCGGCGAGCGCGACATCGACCGCGAGCACGTGGTGGAATGTGACGCCGTGCTTGATGCACCCAGGCCCACCGGCGTTCTCCGCTATATTGCCGCCGATCGTCGAGATCGGAGTGGACGCCGGGTCTGGCGCATACACCAGACCTAGTGGTGCGACTGCGGCCTTGAGGTCCGCGTTGATGACACCGGGCTCGACGACCGCACACCGTGCCTGTGCATCGATCTCCACGATCCGATTCATGCTCGCAATATCAAGCACCAGCGAATCGTCACCGGGTGCAATGCCCGCGCAGAGGTTTGTCGCGGCGCCGCGAGGCACGACCCTTAAGCCGTGCTCGGCCGCATAGCCGAGCAGTGCCACAACCTGGTCGTTCGAGGTCGGGCGAACGACAGCTGCCGGGACGCCACGCCGGGTGATGAAATCCGTCCCCGCCAAGACGCGCGTCGCCTTGTCAGTCAGTACTGCATCCGATCCGAGCATGCGGCGCAGATCAGATCCGAGCGCATCCGTTTGCACGGTCCGAAGTTATCGCGTCGTCCACGTGCCCGTCGGTGTTATAGGCCGGAGCCGCGCGCGCTGACCACCAACGCTATCGAGACCCGCCCGGTTCGCCGCCTTCGAGGGCAGCCATGAACCGGTCGAGCAGCGGCCGCTGACCCGTCACCAACTTCACGTTGGCAACTCATGGGCAATCCCGTCGTGGAGTGGCTATGTTGCGCTCGGCCCCGACTAGGACGCCGGCAGGTCTACGAGCTCGGCGAGCAAGGCGCGGTGGTGATGCGGCGCGCCGAGCGCGAGCTGGTCGCTCTTGGCCCGCTTGAGATACAAGTGGGCGGGATACTCCCAGGTCATGGCGATGCCGCCATGCAGCTGGATGCATTCGTCCGCGGCGTGCACGGCGACGCCGCTGCAATACGCCTGGGCGACCGCGGCGGCGACCGGGGTGTCCGCGTCGCCGCGCGCGTAGGTGTCGGCGGCATACCGTGCGGCAGCGCCGGCTGAACTGACCTCCAGCCAGAGGTCCGCCAAGCGATGTTTGAGCGCTTGGAAGGAGCCGACCGCACGACAGAACTGCTTCCGGTCCTTGACGTAGGCAAGTGTCGTCTCGATGCACCACTGCGCCACCCCCAACTGCTCGGCGGCCAGCAGCACCGCGCCGCACAACTGTGCCTCGGCCATCGCGGCCTGCGCATCGCCGTCGTCGACTCGGGTCGACGGGACGTCCGAAAACTCAACGTCGGCAATCGGTCTGGTCATGTCCAGCGACAGCACCGGCGTCACCGTCAGGGCCGGGGCTGCGCGCGAAACGGTGTGCAGTTCGAGGCCGTCGGGTCCCGCCGCCGGGACGACGAACACGTCGGCCTGGTTAGCGCCTGCGACACTGGTGACCCGTCCGGTCAGGCCCGAATCGCCAACTCGCACAGTCGCGGTGAAAGCGCCCGGCGGCGTCGACAGCGGAATTGCCAGCGCACCCGTCGCCGAACCCTCGGCCAGCGATCGCAGCGTCTGGGTCTCGCCAGCCTTCAGCAGGGCAACCGTGGCCAGCACCGCACTGGGCAGGAACGGCACCGGCGCGACGGCGCGCCCGATCTCCTCCATGACCACCGCGGCTTCGCGGGTGCCTGCTCCCGCCCCGCCCAGCGACTCGGGCACCAGCAGGCCAGCCAGTCCAAGTTCGGTGGCGAGCGTCTTCCAGACATCCGTGAAGTCGGCCTGGGCGTCGTCGTACACGGTTGCGATGGTTTCCGGCGCGCACCGCTCGGCGAATAGCCGTCGGACGCTGTCCCGCAGCGCGTCCTCGGTGTCGCTATAGAGCAGGTTCGCGGTGCTCTTGGGCGCGGTCATCGGGACAAGTCCTTCCAGGGAATGTCCTTGTCGACGCGGTGCTCGGGTGGCAGGCCGAGCACCCGTTCGGCGATCACATTGCGTAGGATCTCCGAGGTTCCACCCTCGATCGAGTTGCCCTTGGCCCGCAGGTAGCGGTACCCGGGTCCCCGTCCGGTGAAGTCGACCCTATCCGGCCGACGCAGCGTCCAGTCGTCGTAACGTAGGGCGGCCTCGCCGTGCAATTCCATCTCAAAGCCGGAAATCGCCTGTGCCAGACGGGCAAAGGCCAGCTTCATCGCCGAACCTTCGGGACCCGGTTGGCCCGCCGCCAGCTGCTGACGCAGCCGTTCACCGGTCAGCCGCGCAACTTCGGACTCGACCCACACCCGCATCAGTTCGTCGTGTACTGCCGGGCTGCGCAATGCCGGTTGCTCGCGCCAGGCCGAGGCGACTTTGCCGATCATTCCGCCCTCGCGTGGCGCCCCGGATCCGATGGCGACGCGCTCGTTGTTGAGCGTCGTGGTGGCGACTCGCCAGCCCTGGCCCTCGGCGCCGAGGCGGTTCGCGTCGGGCACCCGGACGTCGGTGAGGAATACCTCGTTGAACTCGGCCTCGCCCGTTATCTGGCGCAGCGGCCGGACTTCCACACCCGGGTCGGTCATGTCGCACAGGAAGTAGGTCAATCCAGCGTGCTTCGGCACGTTCGGATCGGTGCGCGCCACCAGGATCGCCATCCGAGCGTTGTGGGCACCCGAGGTCCACACCTTCTGCCCGTTGACGATCCAGTCGTCGCCGTCGCGCACCGCGCGGGTGGCGAGCGCCGCGAGATCCGATCCTGCGCCGGGTTCGCTGAACAACTGGCAGTAGACGTGCTCACCGGTATACAAGGGCCGAAGGAACTTTCGCTTCTGCTCCTCGGTGCCGACCGCAACGATGGTCGGTGCGGCCATACCGTGGCCGATGCCGTTCGTGTCCACCTCGGGGGCTGGCGCTCCGGCGGCGGCTAACGCGGCGTTGACCTGTTCCTGAAAGCTTTGCGGCACACCGAGACCGCCATGGCCTTCCGGAAACTGGACCCACGCAAGGCCCGCGTCGAACCTTGCCCCGAGAAACTCCTGCGGATCAGCTCTCTCGGGGTCGTGTGCCGCGAGCAGCTCCCGAACTCGGGCATCCAGATCGTGGGCAATCGGTTGTTCGTCGAATGTCATGGTTGGTCTCCTCGCTAAAAACTTGCGGCGGCGGGGATCTCGCAAGCGTCATGCACCAGCGCGTCGGTACGGGACAGGGTTGCCGAGCCGCAGGCCGCCGTCGATCACCATGGTCTCTCCGGTGATCCAAGCCGCGGCATCGGAGGCCAAAAACACGATAGCCGCGGCGACGTCATCGGGTTCGCCGATCCGATTGAGCGCGATGGCCGCCGCAAGCTCCTGTTCGTGCTCCTTCCACAGCGCTTCGGCCAGCCTTGTGCGCACCACACCGGGGGCGACCGCGTTGACCCGGATCTTCGGCGAAAGCTCCAGCGCCAGCTGCTTGGTCAGATAGATCAGTGCGGCCTTGGAGGTGTTGTAGACGCCGAGGCCGGCCTCGTGGACCAACCCGCCGAGCGATGCGGTGTTGATCACCGAGCCGCCGTGCTCGCCCATCCACGCCTTAGTGGCGAGCGCGGTCCACAACACCGGCGCCCACAGGTTCACGTCGAACGTCTTCGCGAACCGGCCATGGTCCTGCTCGATCAGCGGCCCGAAGGCGGGGTTGGTGCCGGCATTGTTGACGAGAACGTCGATGCTGCCGAACTTTTCCAGGGCCAGATCGATACAGCGCCGGGCCTGGTCTTCGTCCACGGCGTGCGCGGCCACACCGATCGCACTGCCGGTAATCTGGGCTGCCGCCTCGTCGGCCGACTCCTGCTTGCGCGAGGTCAGCACCACGTTCGCGCCGGCAGTAGCGAGCGCCTGCGCCGCGGCCAACCCGATTCCGCGGGAGGCGCCGGTGACGATCGCGGTCTTGCCCGGTGGCTCCAAGACCGTCATCGTTGCTTGCTCTCCGGACGCAGGTCGCGGTAGGGACGCAGTTCGCGGCGCGCAATGGCGCGTTTGTGCACCTCGTCCGGGCCGTCGGCGAGCCGCAGCGTGCGCAGGTGCGCGTAGGCCATGGCGAGCGGGAAGTCGTCGGTGACGCCGGCGCCGCCGTGGACTTGAATGGCGCGGTCGACGATCTTCAGCGCGATGTTGGGGGCGGCGACCTTGATCGCCGCGATCTCGGTCTGCGCCTCCTTGTTACCAACCGTGTCCATCATGTGCGCGGCCTTCAGCGTGAGCAGCCGGATCATCTCGATGTCGATGCGCGCCTCGGCGATCCAGTCCTGGATGTTGGCGTTGTCGGCGACCGGCTTACCGAAGGTGACCCGGGACTGGGCGCGCTTGCACATCAGCTCCAGCGCGCGTTCGGCCATGCCGATGGCCCGCATGCAGTGGTGGATACGACCGGGCCCGAGCCGGGCCTGGCTGATCGCGAAGCCCTCACCCTCGCCCTTGAGCACATCCTTGGCGGGCACCCGTACGTCGGTGAAGTCGATCTCGGCGTGGCCCTCGCGGTCCTGGTAGCCGAACACCGGCAGGCCTCGCAGCACGGTGACGCCGGGGGCGTCAATCGGCACCACCATCATCGACTGCTGACGGTGCGGCGGGGCGGCAGGGTCGGTCTTGCCCATCACGATGAGGACCTTGCAGTTCCGGTGCAAGGCGTTGGAGGCGAACCACTTCCGGCCGTTGAGCACGTAGTCGTCGCCGTCCCGGAGCATGGACAGCTCGACATTGGTGGCATCGGAGCTGGCCACTTGTGGCTCGGTCATGGCGAACGCCGACCTGATGGTGCCCTCCAGCAGCGGCTTGAGGTACTTCTCCCGGTGCTCGTCGCTGCCGAAGAGCTCCAGCACCTCCATGTTGCCGGTGTCGGGAGCGCTGCAGTTGCACGCCTCGGGGGCGATGAAGCTGCGGCCCATGATCTCCGCGAGCGGCGCATATTCCAGGTTGGTCAGTCCCGCGCCGGTATCGGGGTGCGGGTGAAAGAGGTTCCACAGGCCGCGTTTTCGGGCCTCGACCTTGAGTTCCTCCAGGACCGGCGGCTGATAGTGCGGGTCGCCCGAGTCCCGCATCTGCTCCTCGTACACGGCCTCCGCCGGGTACACATGCGACTCCATGAAGTCGAACAGCTCCTTCTGCAGCTGCTGCGCGCGTTCCGAGATGTCAAACATGGACATGTGGGCTCCTTGATCGGTAGGGAATGGTCATTGACTGTCGTTCAGCAACGAAGCCTGGTAGCGGCGCATCCCGCGCAGCCAGCGGTCGTAATCGGATGCCTTCTGCCGGAACATGTCGAGCACGTTGGCGTGTGGCAGGATCAAGAACCGCTCTTCGTCGATGGCGGCCAGTGCGTCGCGGGCGACCTCGGCGGGCTCAAGCACCGCGCCGGCGGAGGTGACCGCCCGGGTAGCGGCGACGCCGAGCGGATGCCCGGAACTCTCTCCGCCGTACAACAGCTCGGTGTTCACACCCATCGGGCACAGGCAGCTGACCCGGATGCCCAGGTCGCCGTAGGTGATGCTGAGCCATTCTGCGAATCCGACGGCAGCGTGCTTGGTGACGGCGTAGGTGGCCCCGCCGATCTGGGTGAGCAGGCCGGCGGCCGATGCGGTGCTGACGAAATAGCCTTCGCCGCGCTCGACCCAGCCGGGAATCAGCAGTTGCGCGGCCCGGATGTGGGCGCGCAGGTTCACGTCGATCGCACGATCCCAGTCCGCGTCGCTGGCCTCGAGCCCGGGTGTCCCGAGGACCCCGGCGTTGGCGAAGTACATATCGACCGGGCCGAAGTCGCGCTCCGCCAACGAGATCAGGCTACGAATGGCCGTCGTGTCAGAGACGTCCGCGCCGGCCGCGACCGCAGCCCCCGGCCGAGCACTGTTGAACTTGTCGGCGACCGCCTGCGCTCGGGCCGCTTCCAGGTCTGCCACCAGCACGCGGGCGCCGTGGGTGGTGAGTTCCCCGACGAGCGCGCCGCCGATGCCGCCACCCCCACCGGTGACGATGGCGACCTTGCCGTCGACCTTCATCGAGTCTCCTTTGGTGCCACGCGGATACCGAAGCGTTCGTCGAGCTGTTTGCGGGTGTCCGCGGCCTCGGTGTGCAGCACGCCGGCGATCCCGAGCCGGGCCGCGCCGTCGAGGTTCTGCTGCAGGTCGTCGATCATGATCGCCTGCTCGGGTGTCACCCCGAGTCGCTCACATGCGATGGCGTAGATCCGCCGCGATGGCTTGCGGATGCCGACTTCCGAGGAGATCACCACGACGTCGGCCAGCGCGTTGAGGTCGAAGCCCGCGTAGCAGTCGCGCCCGAATGCGTTGGACACCAAGGCAATCGGAACTCTGGCTGTCCGGAGCTCTTCGATCAGGCGCACGGTGTCGTCGTCGCGACGCAAACCGGCCTGCATCCGCACCGAGAGCCGCTCGGGGTCAACCGCAACGCCGTGCGCGTGGAGCCGCTCGGCGAACCCGCGGTCAAAGGCGTCGGCGTCGATGCGGCCGGACTCGTGCTCGACCAGAAGTTTCCGGCACGCGGCGTCGTTGCTGAGCAACTCCAGCAGCAGCCCCCGCACCGCACCGACCGAGACGCCGAAATCCTCGAAAGCCTGGAGCACGCTGGTGGTCAGCACGCCGCCGAAGTCCACCAGCACCGCGGTGCGCGTCATGTGAGCTCGAACCGCGCGAGCACCATCTTCTCGGCACAACCACCCCGGGCGCATCTCACCCACTTCTTATACCCAAAATTTGAATCCGACGTCAAGTTCAGCTTCTGCTGCGCCCCGTGATCATCAGCGCTCGCTTCGCGGCGGTTACGGGTCCTGGGCCGCTGACCGGACACGGTGACCCGGTCGAGGAATCCGAAGGGCGTTAACCCACAGCCGGGTCACAGTCTGGACGAGATCCTCGTCGGTCGTCGCCGGTGTGTCGTCGCGGTCCTCGCGTGTGACGAAGTGCCCGAACGCAAAACGGCTCATCATCGCGGACAGCGCTCGCGACGCGAGCAGGGGGTCCAAATCTGTATCCGCCTGGCCATTGGCCTGCAGCTTGGCGATGCTGCGCGCGTTGCGCCGGACGAACGCGTTCGAGCGCAAGGTGCGCAACTCCCGGAACTCGGGGTCGACGTTGGCAACCTGTTCGAGCAGGCCCATCAGCTTCGCGTTGCGCTTGTACGCCTGCAGGTAGGCCCGGTTGCTGGCCTCGATGATGGCGGCGGGATCGTCCTCGGTCGCGACATGCGGCATGCCGGGATGCAGCATGTCCTCCTGGGCGACCACGAGAACCGCCGCGAAGATCTCTTCCTTGCTGGAGAAGTACGTGTAAAAGGTGCCCGCCGAGCACTTTGCCGCGCGCGTGATGTCGACCAGCCGGGCATCCAGATATCCCATGCGTTCGAAAACTTTTCGTGCCGCCGCAACCAACGCGGCGCGAGTACGCAGACCGCGCTCGGTAGCCGGTGGCTCCCGGAGCAGCGATGAACGCGCCATCGATGGAGGACTGTCCGCGTGGCCGTCGTCGGCGGCAACGTTGACCATGTCCACATTTATACGGGACCGATCGCTGCGAAACCGGCCATCGGCAATTGACGTTGACACCAAGTTCAATTAAAACTGTCGGTGTGACGTGGATAACACCGGGTGGGGCGACGGTTGGAGATCACCATGGTTCAGTCGGCGTCGGCTGACGTCAGTCCACCGCATCCGCTGTTGACGGTGCTCGAGGCGCCCCGGGCACTCGTGGAGTACGCCGGCTTCACCGCCACCTGTCGGTTACTGTCGGTAGGCCGGTCGGGTCATGATCGACCGGTCCTGGTGCTACCCGGGATGCTCGTCGGCGATCGTTCCACCCGTCCGTTGCGCCGGCTGCTCAACACCGCCGGATATGCGGCCTACGGGTGGAAACTGGGGACGAACGTCGGCCCGACCCGCAGGATCATCAACGGAATCGACGCGGTTCTAGATGACATCACGGACGTGCACGGCGAACCCGTGAGCGTCATCGGATGGAGCCTGGGCGGCATACTGGGGCATGACCTCGCTCGCCGGCATCCGGGAGCGGTGGATCGCCTGATCACGCTCGCCAGCCCGCTGTACATCGTCGATCGCGGCCAGTCGAGGGCATCGTTGTTCTACGACGAGTTCGCTCCGGCTCACCTGGCCGAATACGCGATGGACACCTGGCGGGTGCCGTCGGTCTCGTCGGTGCCGGCCACATCCATCTTCAGCAAGACCGACGGGGTCGTGCGCTGGGAGACCTGCGTGCACCCTTCGGGGCCGCTCACCGAGAACATCGAGGTCTACGGCAGTCACTGTGGGTTGGGTTTCCACCCGGCCGCCGCCTACGCGATCCTGGACCGCCTGGCCGTTCCCACCGATCCGTGGCCCAAATTCGTTCCGCCCGCATGGCTTGCCATTCACTTCCCCACGCAACCCGACACCACGCGGCATAGCCGGGCGAGCAGAATCGCGTAATCCGAAAGGTGCGACATGGCCAGCGTCATCACACCGGTTCTCCGGCACGCCGATAGCGACCCCGAGCACGTCGCGCTGCGGAGTGCGCAGGGCAGCTGGACCTACGCGCGGCTCAGCGACGCCGCCCTGGCCTATGCGGAGGCCCTTCGCCAGCAGAGCATCGGGGCCGGGGACCGGGTCCTGTTGATCGCTCCGACCGTGCCGGAGTTCGTGATCGCCTACCTCGGCATCCACGCGCTCGGCGGGGTGGTGGTCCCGGTCAACACCATGTCGACGCGCTCGGAGCTGGAGTACTTCATTGGTGACGCCGGCTGTTCGCTCGTGGTCGCGTGGCACGAACTCGGCTCGGCGGCAGCCGAAGCCGCCACCACGCACGGAGTACCGCACTGGAGCTTGACCGAAGGCGCTCGGGCCGGCGACGAAATTCTCGGCGTGGTGTGCGACCGCGCGTCCGACGACACGGCCGTCATCCTGTTCACGTCCGGGACAACCGGGCGACCCAAGGGTGCCGAGTTGACCGTTGGCAACCTGCTGTCCGCGGGAGAGATCTCGGCGCGGCTCTGCGGCACCACACCCGAGGATCGGGTCGGCACCGGCCTTCCGCTGTTCCACGTGTTCGGACAGGCGGCGGTGCTGATGTCGGCGCTCACTGGTGGCGCAACCGTGTCACTGTTGGCGCGGTTCAGCGCCGAGGCGATGCTGGACATGCTTCGTCGCGACCGGCTGACCATCATGTGCGGCGTCCCGACCATGTGGAACGCGATGCTGCACAGCGCCGGCGACGCCACCGCTGACGATTTCGCCCAACTTCGCCTCGCCGTTTCCGGCGGGGCGTCGCTCCCGGCGGAGGTCGCCCGGGCCTTCCAGGAGAAGTTCGGCTGCACCTTGCTCGAGGGGTACGGGCTGACCGAAACCACCGCCGTCGCGACGTTCAGCGGCGCCACCGCTCCGCCTGGGACGGTCGGTCAGGCGGTGTTCGACACCGAGGTGCAGATCCGCGACCAGGACGGCCGGGCGGTCGGGCGGAACACCGCGGGTGAGGTGTACATCAAGGGCCCAACGGTGATGCGCGGCTACCACAATCGCCCGGACGCCACGACCGAGGTGTTGTCGGCCGACGGCTGGTTGCGCACCGGCGACATCGGGGCGATGGACGCCGAGGGAAACCTGCGCATCGTCGACCGGGTCAAGGATCTGATCATCCGCGGCGGCTACAACGTGTACCCCAGCGAGGTCGAGGCGGTTCTCTACGAACACCCGGACATCGTCGAGGCCGCGGTCGTCGGCATTCCGCATGAACACTACGGCGAGGAGGTCGCCGCCGTCGTCGTCCTTCGTCCCGGTTCGCGCCAGGACGGTCCCGCGATCACGGCGTGGTCGCGAGAGCGCTTGTCGGCCTACAAGATTCCGCGCGTCGTACAGTTTGTCGACGAGCTGCCGAAGGGCTCGACCGGCAAACTCCTCAAGCGCGCCATCGACCGCGACCCGCTGGTCAAGATCGCGGCCGACCAGTCAGGCGCCCGATGAGGCAGCTGCCCGGTGTCCATTCCAGCCTCCTGTACATGGAGAATTCACGAACCATCGGTCACGTCTGCGGGATGATGATCGTCGACCCGAGTCCCGAGCCGCAGGAGATCCTGCCGCCTCCGGCCAAGCCGACGTCGGAGCCTGTGCCGTCCGAGTGGGGAGATGCTCGGGCGGGGCGGGCTCGGCGTGATTCGCCATCCGCTCAACGGAATTCGGCTGGTGCGGGCGATTGCGAGGGGAGGCGAGCGGTCTGAGCCGTCCGTTCGGCTGGGGAGCCGCAGGGCAGCTACCGGGACGCGATCGACTTCGGCGTCATCAGTACTCCGGAAATGCCCGACATCTGGAACCTCATCGAGTACCTGACGCAGGAGCTCGACGAATTTCACGCGGTGGACTGAACCGTCACGGGCATTGCTACGCTGATTCTTGTTGCGCTCTACCATGATTCGCCAGGTGCCGTCCACCGGTGCGAACCGCGGTCGCCAGTGCACTGCCCTAATGGGTCCGGGCCACCGAAATACGAATTCGCGCTCGTCGCCGGCCAGATCCATCGACCCCACCTCGGCGCCAGCTGTGTCACTCACCGAGACCCGGTTCGCCGCGTTCGAGGGCAGCCATGAGTCGATCGAGCAACGGCCTCTGACCCTTGAGGAGTTTCACGTGGGCCTCGGCCACGGAAAACCAACCTACGCGGTCGATTTCCGGATACTCGCTGATGTTGCCCGACCCCTTCGGCCACTCCAGCTCGAACGTGTTGCTGACGGTGCCCTCGAGGTCCAGATCGCCGCGAACGGCGAACGCCGTGATGACCTTGCCGCTCGGCTGCTTCAACGGCGCGAAGTCGATGCGCGGCCCGTCCGGCGCCGCCTTGCCGAGTTCCTCGTGGAATTCGCGTTGCGCCGTCGTCCAGGGATCTTCACCCTCGACATACTCCCCCTTCGGAATCGACCACGCCCCTTCGTCTTTGCGGGCCCAGAAGGGGCCGCCGGGATGCCCGATCAGCACCTCGACGCCGCCGTCGGTGACCCGGTACAGCAGCAGGCCCGCGCTCAGCTTCGGCATCAGGCGGGCGTGTGTTCGCCGACATTGACCAGCGTCTTGCCGATGTTGGCGCCGGTGAACAGCCCGTTGAGGGCGTCGACGCACGATTCGATGCCTTCGAAGATGGTCTGGCGGTGCACGAGCCGGCCATCCTCCTCCCACTGGCGCAGCGAGGCGAACGCTTCGTCGAAGCGGCCCCACTCGTCGAGCGCATTGAATCCCTGCATGAGCGCGGTCCTCGCAAGCAAGTTGACGTAGTTGGCGGGGCCGGGGTGTTCCCCGGTCAGGTAGCTGGAAATGACGCCGCAGAGCACGACCCGTGCCTTCGGGGCCAGCCGGCCCAGCACCGCGTCGAGGATCGCACCGCCCACGTTGTCGAAGTAGACGTTCACGCCCTTCGGGCAGTGCTCTTTGAGCGACGCGGGAAGGTTGGCCTCCTTATAGTCGATGCAGGCGTCGAACCCGAAGTCTTCGACCACCGCCTTGCACTTGTGCGGCCCTCCCGCGATGCCCACCACGCGTGCGCCGGCGATCTTGGCGATCTGGCCGGCCACCGACCCGGTAGCGCCCGCCGCGGCCGACACCACCACGGTCTCCCCTGGCTGGGGCCTGCCGATGTCGGTCATCCCGAAGTAGGCGGTGGCGCCGGTCGGGCCATAGACGGACATGATCGCGAGTTGGTCGGTCTCCCCGGGGATGGGCGTGGTGAACACGTCGTCGCGGATGATGACGTACTCCTGGAAGCCCGTCAGCGTGGTGACCACGTCGCCGACGGCGTAGGCGTCGCAGCGTGATGCCACGACCTCGCCGATGCCCGCCGCCCGGATGACGTCGCCCAGCTGGAGCGCGGGCAGGTAGCCTGGCTGGCCGTCGAGCCAGGTACGGGCGGCGGCGTCCATCCCGATGTAGGTGGTGCGCACCAGCGCCTCACCGTCGGCGGGCTCGGGCGCCGGGTTGGTGACCAGCTCGGTGTCATCGGGCTGGACCAGCCCGGTCGGACGTCGGCGCAGCAGGATCTGGCGGTTCGTCAGCTCAGGCACGCTGCCGAAACTACCGAAGACTAGGCCCGCTTCTGCAGTGCTTGTTATCCAAACTGTCCGATTTCCTGCGAGCCGTCGGGCAGCAGCAGCTCGCCGGCCTCGACCCGGTCGCGAAGATAGGCGAACGTCTGCGCGGTCTGAGCGAACAGGTGCTCACCCGCGCGTAGTGCCGGCCGCTGCTTGCCGTCGCGAGAAGCAAACTGCGGCAACGGTTTCACCTCGGTGTAGTAGTCGACGTTGAAGAACAGCGGGAACGAGTACCGTTCCTCTTTCACCTTGCACACCCGGTGGCTGGTTGCCACGTAGGCACCATTGGTCCACAGTTCCAGCATGTCGCCGATGTTGACGACGAAGGTGCCGGGCACCGG
>DASQCE010000065.1:0-6730 GCA_035634855.1 Mycobacterium sp. | reverse complement strand
CGTGCAGCTGCGACGTGAGGGGGACTTCGTCGTCGTCAGTGTCACCGCGAGATCCCCGTTGTTGCCGGGCATCACCATCGCGGCGGAGGCGGTCGCCGCGGCCGAACCCGGTCAGCGCTGAGCGTGGCTCGGCCAGCCTGGTGGCCGTCGCGATGATGGCGTTGTTGATGGCGATCGCGACCGGCGGTGTGTACGTCGGGTCCGCCGTGGTCACCCGCCACCGGGCGCAGGCCGCCGCCGACCTTGCCGCGCTGGCCGCCGCGGTTCACCTCGCCGACGGCACCGGCGCCGCCTGTACGAGGGCATCCGCGTTGGCGCGAGCCATGCGCACTGCCGTCACCGGGTGTGTGGTCGAGGATCTCGATGTGATCGTCACCGTCGATACCCCGGTGTCACTCGGACGTATGGGGGTCGGCCGGGCGCGTGCCACTGCGAGGGCAGGCCCGGCTGACACCGGCGGTTAGGGCTTGCTGGATTTCGTCTTGCGCGGCTTGCCTTTTCGCTTCTTTGGAATGCTTACTGCGCCCGGCTCTTCGATGCCCGCGGCAGCGGTCTCCTCGGGGGTGGGTAGGCGCAAGGCGACCAGCCCCGCGTAGGTGTCCTTGTCCAGCTCGACACGGTTGATGCTCATGTGCACCGGTACCCATCCGCCGCCGTTGGCGGGCAACCGCAAGACGCCTGAGGTAGCTCCTGAACCGAATTCGACTGTCATTCTTGCCATATGAGGAGCGTCGTCAGGGTGGACGGCCGGGGTGCCGGTCTCACGGGCTCGCCAGTCGAAGAACGGGGCGGGTTCGTCGAGCCATTTCAACAGCTTCCAGTGGTGCAGATCAACCAGCACCCTGTGCACACCGGATTGCGCCAACCCATTGAGGATTCGCACCGCGAGATTGTCGCTCGGGTCGGTCGACGCGTCATGCTCACTACGCCAGTTCATCGCGCGACAGATCAGCCGTTCGATCCCGTCTTCCTCAGTCTCCATCTGCGCACGGGCGGCCCACCCCACAGTTATCGGCTGACCGTTGTAGTCGGTGACGTCCCAAGTGGTGCAGAACGTCATGCCGGGTTCGGGGCTCATCAGCATGGAGAGCACCCGGGCCTCGCTGGGGTTGAGGTCTCGCATCGGCAGGTCTTCGGCGAACGCCCGCCCCTGGGTGGCCTCCGTCACCGGGTCCTGCCCACTGTTTAACAGCGACTCCGGCGTGTCAGTCGCGACGCCGCGGGAGAGGTCCCATTTCAACGGTCCGGGTATCGGCCGTTCGGGTGGCTCGAGGTTCGGCGGCCCGACCCATACATGCACACCATGAATGCGCCCATCGGACATCTGAACGACTTCAGTACGAATTACGCGGTCATTCTTCGGTGTGATGCTGCTCAGGCCGACTCCGGCTCGCACGGTTTCGCCGATGGCCGTCTGGATCGCCATCAGGTTGGGGTTTCGCCTCAAGAATGCGCTGATTGGAACGAGGTTCTTGGTTCGACCACCTTGTGCGACCACGGCGGGCTCGCTGCCCAATGTTTCCACGAGCAGCCAGTCGTGGGTCATGGGCGGCATCTTACCGTCGAGCTGATAACCGCCTGTAAATCGAAGTCGTCTACGAAATCCGTTAGGTTTGCGGTGCTAGTCGGCCTCTGAGCGGGTTCGGTAATGCATTCCTAAGTTGCGGCGACCCCTCCGAAAAGGTAGTTTCCGTCTGCGCCCGACTTCCGAGATTGAGAACGGATCGCGTTGTCCGACCGTTCGCCGCACCTTTCTGTGCGCTTAGGGTGCCGGATTTCAGCACCGCTGGCCGCGGATCCATGGGGGCGACCGTCGAGGGGTCGGTCGCCCCCTTGGGCGGATCGCTACCCGTGGCTCGCGAGCGCGCTGAGAACTAGGCGCAGCACCCGGACCGCACCCTCCTTGTCGAGCGGATCATTGCCGCTGCCACACTTCGGCGACTGCACGCACGACGGGCAGCCAAGCGGGCATTCGCAGGCCTCGATCGCCGCAGCCGTCGCTGCCCACCATGTATCGATCTTCCGGAAGCCGCGGTCGGCGAAGCCGGCCCCGCCGGGATAGCCGTCATAGACGAAGATCGTCGGCAAACCCTGTACGGGACCGACCGCTGTCGAAACGCCGCCGATGTCGCCGCGATCGCAGCTGGCGACCAACGGCAGCAGGCCGATCGCCGCATGTTCTGCCGCATGTAAGGCACCCGGTACGCGCAGCAATTCGACTCCGCTGTGCTGCAATGTCTCCGGCGTGATCGTGCACATCACCGCACTGGTGTCCAGAGTGCGGGTCGGCATGTCGAGTTCAACGAAGTCGATCACCTCGCCGTCGAGCCGGCGCCGCAGATAGCCGATGACTGTATTGGTCACCGACACCGGTACCAGGCCAACCGTCACCGGTCCGTAGGTTTTCCGCTCCCCGTGGCCCGTGACCACGATGTCGGTGAGCTCGCGAGCGAAGGTCGTGTAACCCGGATCGTCCGCGTGCACGAAAGCGACGCCATCCTCGAAATCCAGCGAGTCGACGACATAACTCTCACCCTGATGCAAATACACCGCGCCGGGGTGAACCGACGCCGGCGCCTGGCCCACACCCGCGCTGCCGAGCAGCCGGCCGGTGTCGACCTCCAGGATTGCGATCTGGCCGCCTGACGAGCCGCGGATATCCACCGCCGGATGCGGATCGACACCGGGGGTGGGGAAGTAGCCGCTGGACCGTCGGCGCAGCAGCCCGTCGTCGACAAGCGCCTCCGCCACCGCCTCGGCATTCCACATCCGCACCTCCGCGTCGGTCAGTGGAAGCTCGGTCGCAGCGCAAAGCAGCTGCGGGGCAAGGACATACGGGTTGCCGGGATCGATCACCACGCGCTCGATCGGCCTGTCCAGCAGCGCAGCAGGGTGATGCACGAGGTAGGTGTCCAGTGGGTCGTCACGGGCGATGAGCACGATCAGCGCGCTCTGCCCGCGACGGCCCGAGCGGCCCGCCTGCTGCCAGAACGACGTGACTGTTCCGGGAAAGCCTGCCAGAACCACCGCGTCAAGGCCCGCGATGTCCACACCCAGCTCGAGCGCGTTGGTGGTGGCCATGCCGCGCAGTTCGCCTTCAGCCAAGGCGCGTTCTAGTGCACGGCGGTCCTCGGCCAAATACCCCGCACGATAGGACGCCACCCGCTCGGCGAGGTCCGGAGCGATGTCTTCGAGTCGCGTCCGCGCACCCAGCGCGGTCAGCTCCGCGCCGCGGCGCGACCGCACGAACGTCAGCGTTCGCGCGCCCTCGGCGATGAGGTCGGCCATCACACGTGCGGCCTCGGCACCGGCCGAACGCCGTACCGGAGCGCCGTTTTCGCCGACGATGTCCTCACGCAGTGCCGGTTCCCACAGCGCGATGGTCCGTGCGCCGTGCGGGGAGCCGTCGTCGGTGACTTCCGCGACGGTTTGGCCGATGAGTTCCGATGCGGTTGCCGCCGGCTGCGCGGTGGTGGCGCTGGCGAAGATCACCGTCGGGGCCGAAGAGTAACGGATGCACAACCGCAGCAGGCGACGCAGCACCATCGCCACGTTCGAGCCGAAAATACCGCGGTAGTAATGACATTCGTCGACCACGATGAATTGCAGATTGCGCAGGAACACCGCCCAGCGGGCGTGGTTGCGGAGCAGCGAGAGGTGGATCATGTCAGGATTGGAGAAAATCCATCGCGATCGCTCGCGCGCGAAACGCCGCACCTCGCCGGGACTGTCGCCATCATAGGAACTCGGTGCGGCATTGGCCAACCCCGGTACGGCTTCGGTAAGCGCCACCGCAGACCGCAGTTGGTCGTGGCCGAGCGCCTTGGTCGGAGACAGGTACAGGGCCCGCGCCCGCGGGTTCTCTTTCAGGGCCGTCAATATCGGCAACTGGTAGGCCAACGACTTACCCGACGCGGTTCCGGTGCTGAGCACGACGTGCCGGCCTTCGCGCGCAAGATTGGCGGCCGCGAGTTGATGCGACCACAGCGACTCGATACCGCGATCAATGAACGCTCGCACCACATCTGGGTCAGCCCACTGTGGCCACGCCTGGGACCGGCCCTGACGTGGCGGCAGGTCTGCTACGTGCCGCAACGGCTGCTCGTCTGGATCCGTGCCGTCGATTGCGCAAGCGAGCAGCGCGCGGCCGAAATCCGACCCCGGATTTGACACTGCCAGCCTCCTGAAACCCCGACGTAAATGAATTGTTCCCCACTTGATCGTTTCGACACTGTCGCGTCAGCCCCGAACATGATTGACTTAGCGCGGTCGCAGCTTCTGTGTACGTGTAATTGCACCCGCAGGATCGACGTTGCGATCGCGGTTCCTGCGAGGGTTGTAGGTCGGGTCAAGTTCCGACGACTCCACGAAGGTATGGCGGTCGGAACGGGCCCGGTACACCGGAAGTCGGTGGACCGCTCCCGGTAAGAAGAGAAGGAAAGTACGAGAGATGCCACAGGGAACTGTGAAGTGGTTCAACGCGGAGAAGGGCTTCGGCTTTATCGCTCCCGAGGACGGCTCCGCCGATGTGTTTGTCCACTACACGGAAATTCAGGGGAGCGGCTTCCGCACCCTTGAGGAGAACCAGAAGGTCGAGTTCGAGGTCGGACAGAGCCCCAAGGGCCCCCAAGCCACGGGCGTTCGCGCCGTCTGAGCAAGCGAACCTGAATTACCCCCCGCGTCATCCCTCATCGGACGGCGCGGGGTGTTTTCGTTTCGGGGCCCCCTGCGGCCCGGCGACACATTTGTCCGGCACCGCTGGCCTACTGTCGATTACGTGAGCCAGCTGTCGTTCTTCTCGGCAGAGTCCGTGCCGCCCGCGGTCGCCGACCTGACCGGGATCCTCGCCGCACCCGGCCAGGTGGTGATGGTTGGGTTGGGGAACGACCAAGCCGCGCGACTTTCTGTCGTCGTCGATCGGCTGTGGCGCGCCGAGGCCCTCGCGGAGATGATCGACGAGGCCGGACTGCAGCCAGAGATCGCCCGCACCGACGAGAACACTCCGCTGGTGCGTACCACGGCTGACCCGCGGCTGTTGGCCATCGCGCGCGACTGGACCCGTGGGGCCGTCAAGACCGTGCCGCCGCTGTGGCTGCCCGGGCCCCGCGAGTTGCGGGCCTGGACGCTGGCGGCGGGCACCCCCGAGGCCGACCGGTACTTGCTCGGCCTGGACCCCCACGCCCCGGACACGCATGCGGCGCTGGCGTCGGCGATGATGCGGGTGGGGATAGCCCCGACGTTGATCGGCACCAGAGGCACGCACCCGGCGCTCCGGATCAGCGGGCGACGACGGCTATCGCGCCTGGTAGAGAACGTGGGGGAACCCCCAGGCAACGTCGAAGCGTTTGAGCAATGGCCCCGCATCTGATGGGCTGCGACGGGGGGTTAGTTTGCGTCGGTGGGCTCGGGGTGCGAAATTGTCAGTTGCCAGGGGGTCCGGATCAAGCGCCGAGGCGTAGATACGGCGTTCGGTGGCAACAGGAGAAGTGGAGCGTAGGCAGAGGTGGCTGACGGGGACCGCGGCAGCGGCCGCAACGGAAGCGTGCGGCGGCTCGTCATTGTCGAGTCGCCCACGAAGGCACGCAAAATAGCTAGCTACCTGGGCTCCAACTACATCGTCGAGTCCTCCCGGGGACACATCCGCGACCTGCCCCGGGCCGCCGCGGACGTGCCCGCCAAGTACAAGGCCGAGCCGTGGGCGCGCCTCGGCGTCAATGTCGATGCCGACTTCGAACCGCTCTACATCATCAGCCCCGACAAGAAGAGCACCGTCGCTGAGCTGAAGGACCTGCTCAAGGACGTCGACGAGCTGTATCTGGCGACAGACGGCGACCGCGAGGGCGAGGCCATCGCCTGGCACCTGCTGGAGACCCTCAAGCCGCGCGTCCCGGTCAAGCGGATGGTGTTCCACGAGATCACCGAGCCTGCCATCCGGGCCGCCGCTGAGGATCCGCGCGACCTGGACAACGATCTGGTCGACGCGCAGGAGACCCGCCGCATCCTGGACCGGCTCTACGGCTACGAGGTCAGCCCCGTGCTGTGGAAGAAGGTCGCGCCGAAGCTATCCGCCGGACGCGTGCAGTCGGTCGCGACCCGCATCATCGTCTCGCGCGAGCGCGAGCGGATGGCGTTCCGCAGCGCCGGCTACTGGGACGTCACCGCCGAGCTCGACGCCAGCGTCTCCGACGCGCAGGCGCAGCCGCCGACGTTCACGGCCAAGCTGAACTCGGTTGACGGGCGGCGGGTGGCCACCGGGCGTGATTTCGACTCGCTGGGCGTGCTCCGCAAGCCCGACGAGGTGCTCGTGCTCGACGAGGCCGGCGCGGGGGCGCTGGCGACCGGTCTGCGCGGCGCGCAGCTAACGGTGTCGTCGGTCGAGCAGAAGCCGTACACGCGCCGGCCGTACGCACCGTTCATGACCTCGACCCTGCAGCAGGAGGCCGGGCGCAAGCTGAGGTTCTCCTCCGAGCGCACGATGAGCATCGCGCAGCGGCTCTACGAGAACGGCTACATCACTTATATGCGTACCGACTCGACGACGCTGTCGCAGTCGGCGGTCAACGCCGCACGCAACCAGGCCCGCCAGCTTTACGGCGAGGAGTACGTGCATCCGACGCCACGGCAATACACCCGCAAGGTCAAGAACGCCCAAGAGGCACACGAAGCCATCCGGCCCGCCGGAGACGTGTTCCAGACGCCGGGGCAGCTGCACAGTCAGCTGGACACCGAC
>DASQCE010000064.1:0-2831 GCA_035634855.1 Mycobacterium sp. | reverse complement strand
GGCTGGCCGAGATCTCGGTGCGGGTGCGTCAGGTGTGCGATAAATACGACCTGCCTTACACCACGGGTTCGCTGTTGGTGCAGTCGGCCAAGGCGTGGCGGACAATCGCCAAGCTGTCGTTGCCGAACAAGTACCGGTCCGACTCGGCCGACGACGCCCCGGGAACCCGCAGCGAGAAGATGTTCGCCGAGCTCGAGCCGGCATCCGTCGGGGCTGACCCGGCAACCGGGCGTCGGCGCGGGTTGAAGACCGCGATGGCGACTGTGCGGCAGTGGCGGCGGCGTTATGGATTACGCCGCTAAAGGCTTCGCGCATTCACGTTGGGTGAGCCGTTGGACCTGGCTGTACCGACAAATTCGCCGGAGTTCGTGGGAAGACGCCGTCAGGGTAGAGAGGGCGGCCGGGAGGAACTGCGCCGGGTTAGTCGTCTCGGAGCGGCTGCAGGATGTGCGCAGCGCCTGAAATGAGATGCGCGACTTGTGAACGCAGACAAGGGCCGGTTGGTCCTGGATCACCTCGCCCTGTCGCGTGGATCCACCGACGACGCTGCGGGTTCCTACCGAGTTCAGGGCGGGATGCTCGACTGGCTGGCCGGCCTTTCAGCGCGGTGTGAGGCCGTATTGAGGGCCGAGAGTGGTAATGGCCTTCTTGAGCTGTTCGCCGATTTCGTCGAGACGGTCCCCTTCTGAAGCGTCGACGGCTGCACTGATCGCCGCGATCAGACTGCCGTCGGGTGCCAGCAGGGGGGTGGCCACGGCAAACGCGTCCGTGAGCGTGACTCCGCGGTTAAAGGCGAGTCGGCGGGAGCGGATCTCGGGGAGTT
Organism: Mycobacterium sp.; assembly: GCA_035634855.1. Taxonomy (GTDB): domain Bacteria; phylum Actinomycetota; class Actinomycetes; order Mycobacteriales; family Mycobacteriaceae; genus Mycobacterium. Next base: position 2,008 of record DASQCE010000064.1, on the reverse strand, counting down.
CGGTGAGGAATTGTCGAACCTCGCCCGCCTGCTCGGGGCCGGCGAGGTCGAGGAGGCGGTTCATTTCGCCGTCGGGGACGTTGGCGAGCAGTGTCTTTCCGGCGGCGCTGGTATAGAGCGGGCGACGGGCGTGGGTACGCGCGACGAACGTCAGGCTGGGGGAATCTTCACCTACAAGGTCGGTGAAGACGATCGCGTCCCCGACGCGCACCCCGACGAGGACGGTGCAACCGAGAACCTCGCCCAACTCGGCCACGAACCGGTGATCCAGCGAGAGCGCGGCCAGCTTGTTCGCGCGCGCGGCGAGGATGAACGGCCCCGGCCCGAGGTGAAACCGGCGGTCCTCCTCGATGAGATAGCCGCGGGCGAGTAGTCCGTTGGTCAGCTCCTGAACCGAGCTTTTCGCCGCATCCAGGGCGGCTGCCAATTCGGCCAACGTCACGCCGCGCGGGCTCAACGAGACGGTCTCGAGGATCTCGATCACGCGGTCGACCGTGCGGTGCGGGCGGACAGGCATGCGGCTGACGCTAGCAAGCCCTACCGACCAGTTCTGACAGGGACTTGCAACGAGGCGCGGGTCACAGTACAGTCACGGCATGATCCAGATATCTGGTTATACATACGTATATATGTACAGCGGCTGACGCATGACCGCAACTGATAAGGCCCGGACGCGATCGCGCGTAGGTCCGACGATGAGTGAGCTGTATCTCCGCGTGATGCGGCGGGTCGGTCACTATCGCTGGTTCTCCCTGTTCATGAAGCACGTCGGCTCCCGGGTAGACCGGGCGCTGATCCGCGCGAGCCGAGGCCGATTCTCGATGAGCGGTCCGGCGCTGCCGACGATGTTGCTCACGACGAGAGGCAGAAGAAGCGGCGAAGATCGAACGGTTCCGCTGCACTACGTGCGCGATGGCAAGAATCTCGTTGCCGCTTGCGAGAACTTCGGGCTAAAAGCAGCCTCCAGTTGGCCGAAGAATCTGCTCGCCGACCCGAAGGCGCGTATCGAGATCGGCGGCACCGCTGCCACTTATCTGTCGCGACCCGCTACAGAGGATGAGGTCGCGCGCAACATGCCGAGGCTTATCGAGATGTGGCCCGCGCATGACAGTCACATGGAGCATAATGGCGTGCGCCTCGTGATTGTCTTCGAGCCGCTGGTTGCAAAAACCTGAGTGCCTTGGCCCAGTTGCGTTGCGCAGCAACAGGAAATGTTCACTGTCATGCAGCAGCATTTGTAACCTGTTGTGCCCCACATGATAACGAATCTGCTTACCGGTAACCCAGCGTCGGCCGTAGTCGGCTATAAGCGCTGCCGTCCGGACAAGGTCGCGATCACCAAGTATCAGGTTCAACACTTCCTTACGTTCATTACCGCCCGACACAGAAGGACCCCTCATCACCATGACCACCCACAACGAGTCACCGAGCACCCCGAGCGATGATCTGCCACGGGTCGATCCGCCCACCCGGGTCAGCCGCCCGGTCCGCGTGTACGCCGCCTTCCTGGCGACCGGCGTCGGCCGGTGGCTCGCGAAGAATATCGCGCCGAAGGTCGACCCGTGGCTGCTGCGAGGCACCGGGGGCCGGCTGGCCATGGGACTGATGCTGCCCTCAGCGCTGCTGACCACCACCGGGGCCAAAACCGGTCAACCGCGTACGAACCCCGTCTTTTACTTTCACGACGGGCCCGACGTGATGGTGATCGCCTCCAACTACGGCGCTGACAAACACCCCGCCTGGTACTACAACCTCACCGCAGACCCCCGCGTGCAGATCGCAACGAACGGCGGCGGACCGGTGATGTCCGCGGACGCGGTCAGCGACCCCGTCGAGCGAGAACGCCTCTGGGCCATGGCCGACCGGGTCTACCCACTCTGGCCCGACTATCGGCGGCACGCCGCGCGGTGCCATCGCACCATCCCGATCATCCGCCTCCGCGCCACCGCAGTGTGATTCGTCGCCGCGGCTTCGTTCCGGGATTCACTTCGACTGGCGTTGAGACGCG
>DASQCE010000063.1:0-2394 GCA_035634855.1 Mycobacterium sp. | reverse complement strand
TGAGTTCGCGGGCCACTTCTGGTGGCTGATCTTCCCGTTCATGGGTGCGATCGGCGGTGCCGTCCGAGCGGTCGCCGTGGCCAATGAGCGACGGGCACAGCGCCGGCTCGAGCGGTACCGCATCAAACAGCAGACCAAAATCGCGCTCGCCGAGGCGTCGGGCCGGGCGCGCGGCAACGAGGCAGGCTACAAGCGGGAGATGACCAAGGTGCTCGAGCGCCACGATCGCACCGACGCGCGCTGGCTCGACTACGAGATCGACATCGCCAAGCTGCTGGACTTCCCGCTGATGACCGACATGCGGGATCCGCTGACCGTCGCCTTCCACAAGGCCAAGAGCCACGCGGACTGGCTACGGCCCGATTCCGTCGACGACATCCTCGGTGACCGCAACGCCCAGCTCGAGTATCGCGACGCCGTCGGTGAGTACGTTGCCGCGTTCGACGTGGCGGAGTCAGAGGCGATTCGACGTCGGCGCAGCGACTTCTCCGCCGAAGCCCAGGAGCGGCTGGAGCGGGCCCAGCATCTGCTGCGGCTGGCGTCGGACAGCGGGGCCACGCCGCAGGAGCGCCAGAGCGCGTATGCGCGCGCTCAGCGGGAGCTCGACGGGCTCATCGTGCTGCCTGCGACCACGCGGGCCAGCATCGAGCGCAAGATCGCCGGCGAGATCGAGGCCTAATCGCCGCCACGATGTCGATTTGTCGGTCGTCCAATCGTCATAGGCATATGGGAACACCTCGCGTTTTGCTTGACGAACTTGCGTATGTGGAATCGCCGCGATGGCATGAGGACCGGCTGTGGTTTGCCCACTGGGGAACCGGCGAGGTCGTCGCGGTCGACCTGGCCGGGCGCAGTGAGGTCGTCGCACACGGCCCGCCCGGTTTGGGGTGGTCGATTGACTGGCTGACCGACGGTCGCCTTCTCGTCACCGGTCCCGAGTTACTGCGGCAGGAACGTGACGGGTCGATGGTCATCCATGCCGACCTCAGCGAGGTGGCCGACTATCGCTGGAACGAGATCGTGGTCGACGGTCGCGGCAACATCTACGTCAACGGCTTCGGCTTCGACTTCCTCGGCGGCGCGCCGCCCGAACCCGGAATCATCGTGCTGGTCACCCCCGACGGGACGGCACGCTGCGTCGCCACGGACATCGACTTTCCGAACGGGATGGTGATCACGCCCGACAACTCCACGCTCGTCATTTCCGAGTCCTTCGCTGGACGGTTGACGGCGTTCGACATCGGCGCCGACGGCGGCCTTTCGAACCGCAGGGTGTGGGCCGACAACGTGGGACCAGACGGGATCTGTCTCGACGCCGACGGCGCGGTCTGGTGTCAGGCGGCCGACACCCGCACGCACACAGGGCGTCCCGACTCTGCAGAAGGTGCCTGCATACGCGTCGAAGAAGGCGGCAGGGTGCTGCAACGGATCGAACACGACCGGGCGATCTTCGCCGCCGCGCTGGGCGGACCGGATCGCCGATCCCTTTTCATGCTGGCGGCCGAATGGCGAGGTACCGACGGCGTGCAGAGCGCGCTCGCCGCGCGAACCGGACAAGTGCTCGTTGTGGACGCACCAGCGCCCGGAGCGGGCTGGCCGTGAGCGCCGCTCTACCCGCCGAGCTCGTTGACCGCCGTATCGAGCAGGGCGGCCTGCTCGGCGAGGTCGTGCTCCGAGGGTCCGTCGCCCAACCGCTTGGCCAGGTCGTCGCGGGAGACCACCTCGAGCGCTCCACGGTACTGCTCCGAGGCGAGCTGGGCCGCCCCGATCACCTCCGTGCGCCCTTCCACCAACACCAGCACGGAGTCCGGTTGCTCGGACTGGAGCAATCGACGCACATCGTCGGTCGGGATCATCATGAGTTCAGCTGTACGCGGCCAGCGCCGCGAGCATCGCCGAGCACGTGATCAGGTCGAGCGGCAGGCGCAGCAGGCTGCGGCGGGTCCACCGGACCGCGGACGCCTCGACGACCGTGGCGGGGTCGGCCTTCTCGAACGCCACCGCCTTGGGGACGAAGTCGACCAGCGACCACACCCGCATCACGGCGTGACTGACCAATGCCACCAGCACCGCAATCCGCACGTCGGCCTCACCCCACGCCATCACCAACGTGGCGATCAGCAGCACCTCGAAGATCGTGTGCGCCGGTACCCAGAACCGCGCACGGGAGACGCCGCCGTTGCGAGGCTGAATGATGCCGGGCCGCTTGGGCCACGCCGGGTCGACGACGAGGAACTCGTAGAGCCCTCCTCCGAGCGAGACGCAGGCCGCGAGTGCGGTGATGGCGATCAGGACGAGCGAGACAGACGAAGTCGGCACCGACACACTCGCCAGGAAACCATAGCCACCAACACCATTCACGACGACAACGTAGCCACCTGGGGCAATGCGGGC
>DASQCE010000062.1:0-4622 GCA_035634855.1 Mycobacterium sp. | reverse complement strand
GACGCCCGGGTCAAGCTGAACGACCTGATTGCCGGCACCGACCTGCAGACCTTCTACGGCCCGATCCGGTTCGCGTCCGAGGGCGACCACTTCCACAACAACACCGCGCTCGACCCGATGCTGGTCCAGATTCAGGCGGGCAGGTCAAGGCGATCGCACCGAAGGAGTCGGCACAAGCGCCGATCATCTACCCGCTCGCCCCGCTGGGCTGCAGCCCTCGATGCGACCGCGGGGCGGTTGCTAGGTCTGACGCAGTGAGTCGCGGTGGCCCGTCTCATTGGTGCGTGCCAAGAACAGGGTCAGCACCGCCCCTGCTGCCGCTGCGACGAGGTAAAAGCTTGGTGCCACGTTGCTTCCGGTTCGGTCGATCAGGAAGGTCGAGATGAAGGGTGCGGTCCCTCCGAAGATCATCACCGAAGCGTTGTAGCCGATCGACACGGATCTCGTCCGCAGGCGCGTGGGGAACATCTCGGCCATGTAGGCAAACAGCGGCGCCGCGGCGCCTGCGATGAGCGCTCCCATGACCGCCCCGGCCAAGATGGCAACAAACATGTTGCGGCCCTCCGAGATCAGAACGAAGGCCGGATACGTCACCACGACCAGGGCAGCACTGGCGGCGATGAGAACCGGCTTTCGACCGATGCGATCCGACAGCGAACCGCAGAGCGGCAACGCGGCGATGTGAGGCAGCAGAATCGCGGCGGTGACTACGAACATCTCCCCGGCACCGAAGTCGGTCACTTTCTTCAGGTGCGTCGGCATGTAGCTCATGACGGTATGAAAGCCGACACCATAGGTAAGCGTTGCCCCGAAGGCCACCGCGATCCACTTGAACTGCTCGCCGATGCTGGAGCGCAGAGGTGTGGGATCGGCCTCCGCCGCAGATACAGGCGCCTTGAACATCGGAGTGTCCTCGATCTTGAGCCGCAGGTAGAGCCCGATCGCGCCGAGGGGCAGCGCGATGAGGAATGGAACCCGCCAGCCCCACGAGTTCATCGCGTCCTCCGACAAGTTGGAGGTGAGGATCGTCAACAAGAGAGCGCCGAACAGCAGTCCCATCGCGGACAACATGCCCGAGGTCGACAACGGCGCCTCGGGCCTGGCCCGTCGTCTCAAGCACACGGTGAATCCGCCTGCGCCGCTATGCATCCGGGTGCCCACGGACACCGCGTCCAACTTCGAGGGACTCGTCGTACGCGTCGACGACGCCCCCCGCGGCGCCGGTCACTTCTGGAGCTGGTGCGCACCTTTGACGATCCGGCCACCTGGATCGAACTTCACCTCGCGGCGGACGGCCTCGGCGGCGAGGCGTATCGCACCAGCCCGCTCGACAACCAGTGGGAACTCTGCGACCTCACCGCCGACGCGATCGAAGCCGACAACCGGTGGACCGACCCCGGCCTGCACGAGCTGTGCCACGCACATGCAGCTCAAGGAGGCCCACGCCACGTCCGTACCCGAGCGCAACCAGCCCTGGCCCTACGCGGTCCGCCGGCCACCGACCGCGGAGCGCAGCCAGATGCGTTCTGCCGCCACGCGGTTCGTTCGTCGCCTGTTCGGCTGATTCCGCGACGTCTAAGAGCAAGAGCCGATTGTCCCTTGCCGCTGGTCACGCTCCGTGTGCGCATTGAGCGATCGCGCCATTAACGTTGCCGCAGTGGGCAGGTGTCGATGCTTCAGCCGCGTCGCCGGTGAAGGTGGCTGTCTGAAGGTTATGTCGTCGAGAAGTTGGGTAAGCCTCCAGGTGCACTTCGTTCTGGGACGGTGGTGACATGCAGAGCCGTTTGAACAGTGAGCGCATGCAGCGACGGGCGCTGTGAGCCGCGGTGGCCAGCCTCGGCCAACTCCATTGGTTCTTCGGCAACGTCTACGAGGCCGCGGTGGACATGCCCCAGCTACTTGCGGATGCGCATCCCAACCGGGCGCCGTGTCTCCTGGGTTCCGGAAGCCTGCTCCGGCCCTGCCAAGCCCGCTGCCGCCACCGACTACGACACTCTTGCGCCCGTCGAGCCGGAACAGCGACGTGAAGTCAATCGAATCGAAAGCCGCAAACTGGTCAGGACCTGGCATCGCGGCAACCTGGTTGGCGTCGCGGGATGGGCACTGCAGCAAAGCCGCCGCCCGAGCCGGGTACATAGTCTGCAACCGGGCCCTGACAAGGCTATTGCTGGGCTGTCGGCGTCAGCACACTGAACATCGCCCCCTGCGGGTCCGCCAAAACGGCCGAGCGTCCCACCGAAGGAATGTCGAACGGCTCGACGGCGACCTGCCCGCCCTCAGCGCCCGCCTGCGCAGCGGTGGCGTCGGCGTCCTGCACCGCGAAGTACACATGCCAATGGTTCGGCACGCCGGGCATCGGCGGTTCCATACAGCCACCGACATCCGTCCCACCCACCTTGAGCAGCTGGTACGTCTGCCCGGGACCCATCTCAACAGTCGAGCTGGTCACGCCGAGCACGGCCTCATAGAACGCCAACGCCGAATCCGGCTTGTCCGTGATCAATTCATTCCAAATAATCGTCCCCGGCTCGTTGACCAGCGTCGCGCCAATGTGCCGATTGGGCTGCCACAGCCCCACGACCGCACCCGTCGGATCGGCCACGAACGCCATCCTGCCGGCGTCCCCGACATCCATCGCCGGCATCAGCACCTGGCCGCCCGCAGGAGCGACCTTCTCGAGCGTCGCGTCGACGTCGTCGGCCGCGATGTACGTGTTCCACATCGGAGGCACGCCTTCAGGTGCGCCCGGGGCCATCGGCGCGATCGCCGCCACAGTTTCCCCGTTCACCAGCGCCATCGAATACGTGCCGCCCTGCGGCATCGGCCGGTCGTCGTAGCTCCAGCCCAGCAGCGCTGCGTAGAACTTCTTGCCCGCGTCCTGATCCGTCGTCTGCAGGTCGACCCAGCTCGGTGTGCCCTGCTCGTACTCGGTTTTCTTTGGCATGACAGACCTTTCGTTAGTTGGCGGATGTTTGGACAACGGCCGGTTGCCGGCCCGTGAACCCAATGAGCCGATCCAGCAAGCTGGCATCAGGCGCCGTCTCGACCGAGTCCGCGAAGCCACGGGCTTCAGGAGTGATGACCTTGCCCGCCTGGTCCAGAGCATAGTCCGCCAGCGGCTCGGAGACCACTACATGACGACCGGTGGCTGTGGCGAAATCCCAAGCATGAACCAAGAATTCGAGTGAAAGAATGTTGACTGGCATGGCCGCGGGTACCTCGCGCGGACCCAGCTCGACGCTACCCTCCAACCCTCGTCGACGCCAGGCCTCAAGCGCCGCCTGAGCCGCATCCGCGACCTGGGTTTCCAGCGACGCATCCTGCTCGCGCTCCGGCATCCGGACCCCTGCGCAACCGCCGAGTGATGTTATCGAGCCCAACACGTGGTCGGCCAGCTGCGCCACGTTGTATTCGCTGCACGCTGTCTGCCTGGCCAGGTCGGAGGAATCCAGGTCACGCAGCACGTTCTGCAGAATCGCCAATGCCGCCTCGGCGCAGACTAATTCGTCAAGCGGGTCGGGTGCCGCCGCCCATTCGTCGGGTCCCGCATCGCCGTCCCGCCCGGCGGCCACCAGCCGGCCAAGGAAGTGATTCCACCCCACAGCATGATGCGCTGCCTGCTCGTCAGTCAGCCCGTCGTGCACCAGCCGCACCTCGGTGCCGCCGTCAACCGGCGTCAGCGTGACCGTCACGGTCGACCCGCCCGGCGCCGGGTCGCCGTCTTCCCATCCCCACGAGTACACCACCCGCTTGCCAGGGTCCACGTCGACGACTGTGCCCGCCGCGGTGTGCCCCGGCGTCACCGTCCACCGGTAGTCACCTCCGGGCCGTAACTCCACCCGGGCGGCGACGGCCATCCATCGCCGAAGCCTTTCGGGCTCGGTCACAAGAGCGAACGTGGCGTCCGGGTCCAGCGGCACAACGACAGATTTGTCGAACGTCATGGCGGAGCCTCCTTTTGGGGTTGGTTGGCATCGGCGACTAGGCGGTCGAGCTCGTCGGTCCAGAACGACTCGAATAGCGCACGGAGCCGCAACACCCCGCGCTCGTCGAGCCGGTAATACCGCTCCCGTCCCTGCTTGCGAGCGGTGACCAGACCGACCTCGGTGAGGACCGACAGATGCTGCGATATCGCCGAGCGGGTGACTGAAAACTGCGACGCGAGTTGGGTGACAGTGCGTTCGCCCGATGCCAGAAGCTGCAATAGCCGGCGCCGCGTCGGCTCCGCCGCGACTTCCAGCATGTCGGGCACACGTCGATACGTTAGTGAAGACTAACGTATTAGTCAACGTTTGTGCCGGCTCATCTAGGAGTCCGAAGGCAATCAGCCGTAGCCCTGCGTCGTCCATCGACCGCATATCTCGGCGAGATGCGTTCTGCTGCTGTGTTTTGGTTCGTCGCTTTTGAGGTGATGACTCAGCCGGCCCCGAGCGGATCACGCTCGACCGGCACGAAGGCGTGCTCTATCGCCGACCCTTAATGGACGCACTACGGGCTAGGCCGCCATCGAAGGTCGCTCACGGCGCGGCAGGCTCGTATTGTTCGATCGCGTCCACCTTGCCCGCCGAAGGACTTTCGGGATCGAATTCGTAGTTCAACCATTCGCGGGCGAGGCGCCGGGC
>DASQCE010000061.1:0-10976 GCA_035634855.1 Mycobacterium sp. | reverse complement strand
GCACCGCCGCAGCCTGCACAGAAGCGGCTGCGCCTGCTGCTGACCGTCGCGGGGATCGTGCTGTTTCTCGACATCGTCACCAAGGTTCTTGCGGTGAGGCTGCTGACGCCCGGCCAGCCGGTGTCGATCGTCGGCGACACCATCACCTGGACGTTGGTGCGCAACTCCGGCGCCGCGTTCTCGATGGCCACCGGCTATACCTGGGTGCTGACACTGATCGCGACCGGCGTGGTGTTCGGCATCATCTGGATGGGAAGGCGGCTGGTCTCGCCGTGGTGGGCGGTCGGCCTCGGAATGATCCTCGGCGGCGCCATGGGCAACCTGGTCGACCGGTTCTTCCGCTCGCCGGGACCGCTCCAGGGGCATGTCGTCGACTTCCTGTCCATCGGCTGGTGGCCGGTGTTCAACGTGGCCGATCCGTCGGTGGTCGGCGGAGCGATCCTGCTGGTTGCCTTGTCGCTATTCGGTTTTGACTTCGATACGGTCGGCCGCCGCAAGGCCGACCCGTCAGAGTGACGACACGGTCGATGCCGGTCCCCGAGGGGTTGGCGGGAATGCGCGTCGACGCTGGGCTGGCGCGGCTGTTGGGGCTGTCGCGGACGGCCGTCGCAACGCTCGCCGAGGAAGGCGGCGTCGACGTGGACGGCGTCCGCGCCGGCAAGTCCGACAAGCTGACGGCGGGCGCATGGCTGGAGGTGCGGCTGCCGGAAGCTCCTGCGCCGGTAGAGAATACACCCGCCGAGATCGAAGGCATGGCGATCCTGTACTCCGACGACGACATCGTCGCGGTGGACAAGCCGCCCGGCGTGGCGGCGCACGCGACTGTCGGATGGCATGGGCCGACGGTGCTTGGCGGCCTTGCCGCGGCGGGTTTCAGGATCAGCACTTCGGGAATCCATGAGCGACAGGGCATCGTGCACCGACTCGACGTCGGCACCTCGGGTGTCATGGTGGTGGCACTCTCCGAACGCGCCTACACCTTGCTCAAGCGGGCATTCAAACAGCGCACCGTCGAAAAGCGTTATCACGCGCTGGTGCAGGGCCATCCCGATCCGTCCAGCGGGACCATCGATGCGCCGATCGGCAGGCACCGCGGGCACGACTGGAAGTTCGCGGTGACCGAGCACGGTCGCCAAAGCGTCACGCACTACGACACGCTGGAGGCGCACCAGGCGGCAAGCCTGCTCGACATCGAACTGGAAACCGGTCGCACCCATCAGATCCGGGTTCACTTCGCGGCGCTGCACCACCCGTGCGCCGGTGACCTGATCTATGGCGCCGACCCGAACCTGGCGAAAAAGCTTGGGCTGGAACGTCAATGGCTGCACGCACGGTCGCTGGCGTTTGCGCATCCCGCCGACGGCAGACGCGTCGAGATCACCAGTCCGTATCCGCCCGATCTGCAGCACGCGCTGGACGTGTTGCGCAGCCACGAACTGTGAGCGACGAGCAGCGGCGGTCAGGGCTGCTGTTCGGCGTCGGCGCATATGTGTGTTGGGGGACGTTCCCCGCGTTCTTTCCGCTGCTGAAGCCCGCAGGCGCGGTCGAGGTGCTGGCGCACCGGATCGTGTGGAGCTTCGCGCTGATGATCGTGGTGATCGCCGCCGTGCGCCGACTCGGCGACATCCGCGCGATGACCGGCCGCACCTGGCTGCTGCTGACGATCGCGTCGGCCCTGATTTCGATCAACTGGGTGATCTACGTGTACGCGGTCAACAACGGCCACGTCGTCGATGCCGCGCTGGGCTATTTCATCAATCCTCTGGTGACCGTCGCACTGGGGCTGCTGATCTTCCGCGAGCGGCTCAACCGCGCGCAGCTCGCAGCGCTGGCCATCGCGGTGGTGGCGGTGGTGGTGCTGACGGTGGAGGTCGGCGCGCCGCCGGTCATCGGGCTGGGGCTGGCGTTGTCGTTCGGCCTCTACGGGGCGGTCAAGAAGGTGGTGCCGGTCGATCCGCGGGTCAGCGTCGGCGTGGAAGCTGGGGTGGCCGCTCCTTTTGCACTGGCTTTCATCGTGGTTTCGCAGGTAACCGGCCACGGCCAGTTCACCAACCACGGACCGGGCCACGTCGGGCTGATGGTGCTGTCCGGCATCGTCACGGCGCTGCCCCTGCTGTTGTTCGCCGCCGCGGCGCAGCGGCTGCCACTGGTGACGATGGGACTCCTCTTCTACCTGACACCGGCGATGCAGCTGACGTGGGGCGTGTTCGTCGGGCACGAGCCGATGCCGCCGGCGCGGTGGCTGGGCTTCGGGCTGATCTGGGTGGCGCTGGCGGTGTTCAGCGCCGACGCATTGTGGCGGGCCCGTGTCGATCGGGCGCCCCTCGAATCGTCATACCGGTGACACCATCTACTCGAGAGGAGAAGTCATGCGGTACTGCCTGTTGATGCACTACCAAGAGGGCCCCGACGTCGGATTGACCGAAAAGGACATGGCGCCTGCCATGGCGGCCTTCCAGCAATATGCTGACGACTTGTCGGCCGCCGGTGTGCTGATCGACACGGAGGTGCTCGAATCGGTCGTCGCCACCACGACCGTCACCGCTCACACCGGTGCACCCGAGATCCAGGACGGACCGTTCGCCGACACCAAGGAGAAGCTGGGCGGCATCTTCGTGATCGAGGTCGACAACCTCGACGAGGCGCTGAAGTGGGCGCAACGCAACCCCGCCAACGGCTGGGGATGGGTCGAAATCCGCCCGGTGGCGCGGACATACGCCGCCGACCGCGGGTGGCATGCCCCGTAGAGGGGCCGGATGAGCCGCTTGCGCGAAGTCCAACAAGCACAGGCCCGGGTGGCTCAGCTAGTCCGGGGCTCGTACGGCCGCCTGCTGACCGTGCTCGCGGCGCCGACGCGCGACATCGCCGCCGCCGAGGACGCGTTGGCCGACGCAGTCGAACGCGCGCTGGCCCGCTGGCCCGACGACGGCATACCCGCCAATCCCGAAGGCTGGCTGCTCACAGTTGCGCGCAACCGATTGCGTGACCTGTGGAAGTCATCCGGTTACCGGATGACCGAGCCGCTGGACGAAATCGACTACGCTCCAACTTCTTTAGAAGATGACATGCCCGCCATTCCCGACCGGCGGCTCGAGCTGATGCTGGTCTGTGCTCATCCCGCCATCGCGCCGAACATCCGCACACCGTTGATGCTGCAGTCGGTGCTCGGCGTCGAGGCCGGCGCGATCGCCACGGCCTTCGCGGTCGAACCCGCGACCATGGCGCAGCGACTGGTGAGGGCCAAGAAACGCATCCGTGACGCGGGCATCCCGTTCGTGCTGCCCGACCGAGCCGACCTCGCCCAGCGGCTGCCCGCGGTGCTGGAGGCGGTCTACGGCGCCTATGCGATCGATTGGCAGCTCGCCCCGCAGGGGGCGCCGATCGAATCGCTGTCCGCCGAGGCGCTGCACCTGGCGCTGGTGCTTGCCGAGCTGCTGCCGGACGAGGCGGAGGTGCTCGGTCTCGCCGCGCTGATGTGCCTTTCGGAGGCGCGCAGGCGGGCCAGGCGCACGGCCGAGGGCGCCTTCATCCCCCTCGGCGAGCAGGACACCGCGCTCTGGGACGACGTGCTGATAGCGCGCGGTGAGGCGCTGCTGCACCGCGCCCACGACTATGGCAGGCCCGGCCGCTTCCAGTACGAGGCGGCGATCCAGTCGGCCCACTGCACCAGGGCTTCGCAGGGCAAAGTGGATATGAACGCACTCAGGAAGCTGCACCGCGCCCTGTTGCGGGTGGCGCCGTCGCTCGGGGCCGCCGTGGCCTCGGCGGCGGTCGACGGCGAGATCGACGGGCCCGACGCGGGGCTTCGCGGGCTGGACGCGATCGACGACCCGGCCGTCCAGCGGTTTCAGCCGGCCTGGACGACGCGGGCGCATCTGCTGGCCGAGGCGGGACGGGTCGCTGAGGCCGCGGAGGCGTATCGCCGGGCCGTGGAGCTGACCACTGATCCCGGGGTGGCCGAATACCTTTTGCGACGTTTGCGTTCGATGACTTGTTGACCTGCTGCTAGCAATGTCTTAGCGTTTGCTCGTGGTGGGTGACGTAGTGCCAGGGCCTGCAGGCCGGGGACGCGGCCGTCCGGTGGGTGCCGACTCTGCCGAAACACGAGCGCGCATTCTTCGTGCGGCGCGCGAAGTGATCAACGAACGCGGCTATGAGGCGGCCAATTTTCAGGCAATCGCCTCGCGCGCCGGGCTGAGCCGCCCCACGATGCACTACTAGCAGATCTACGACTGCCTCGTAGCGGAGGCGTATTCGATTGTCGCCGAATGCATTGCGCAGGCAAAATGCGAGGACACGCTGCTGAACCAGCTGTCGGCGTTCGCGACGGCCGCATACCGATCGGGTCTTGCGGACCGGTCGATGTTGCGATTCACCATGATGGCGCGTCTGGAGTTCCACCGCAGTCCGAGCCTGCGCGAGAATCCAGGACCCGTGATCGCCGCGGTGCATGCGTTCTATGCGTCGATGGTCGACGATGCGATCGTGCGAGGCGAGATTCCCGCCGGCACCGACGCGATGGCAGTGGTGCACATGTTGCTGGCGATGTTTTGGGGGATGGGCTTCTATGCCGGATTCATTGCCGATGAGAACGACATGGTCGTGATTGCCGAGCAACTCCACCAGCTGATGACTCACGGTTTGCTGGCTCAGCAGGAGATCGGCCGCGCGCTCACCATCCGCCACGCCTGGCCGGGACTGACGGGGTCATCTAGTTCCCGCAGGTCAGCCATTGAAGACGCGACGCTGACGTTTTTCGAGGGAAACACATCGTTTTAGAGGGAAACACCCGATTCCTTGCAGGCCGCGCAGTAATAGCGTGCTATTCATGGTTGGCATCTGGTTCGCTGTCCTCGTCGCCGCGTTCATCGCGGCGGGAGTGCTCACCCAAACGGGCTGGGAACTGCCGACGCCCGCGCTCAAACGCGTGCTGCGGCGCAGACGGTCTCGGGTGGACTAAACAGCGCCTGCGAGACCGTCGCGGCCGGCCTGGTCGGCACATTTATGCTTCACATTTTGTAGCACAGGTGCGTAGAGTGCCAAGCATGGCAAGCTATAAAAACCATAGCGTCCGCATCGCGCCGGCGCCCCCGCCCCTGGAACCCGACATGCAAGAGGCTGTCGATGGCATCATGCGCGGCGCGCCGCCGCTGGTGCTCTTCACGACGATGGCCCGTGATCGGCGGCTGTTCTTCAAATTTTTCAACTCGGGACTGCTCGATCGCGGCCACCTGACGATCCGTCAACGCGAGATCGTCATCGACCGCGTGACGGCCACGTGCGGCGCCGAATACGAATGGGGTGTCCACATAGCGGCCTATGCGGCCAAGGCGGGGCTGACCGAAGCGCAGATCGCGTCTCTGGTCATCGGCGGACCCGACGACGACTGCTGGGCCGACGAGGACCGCGTCCTGATCCGGCTGTGCGACGGCCTGCAGCAGCGCTGCACGGTCGACGATGAGGTTTGGGCGCAATTGGCCGCACACCACAGCGACGAGGCGATCCTGGAGCTGCTCATGCTGGCCGGCACCTACCGAACCGTGAGCTACCTCGTGAACGGTCTGCGGCTGCCTCTGGAGCCCGGCGCCCGCCGATTCCCGGCATAGGGAGAGGCGGCAAAGACACGCAGCACGACACGCCGAGATCTGTCGGAGCACGGTCATAGACTGGCGTCCCTATGAACTCCGATTCGTCTGCTCTTCGCGCAAGCGCTCGGACGTCTGATGTTCGCGCAAGCGCTCACGGGTCCTTCGTGCACCTCCACAACCACACCGAATATTCGATGCTGGACGGTGCCGCGAAGGTCAAGCCGATGCTCGCCGAGGCGCAGCGGTTGCAGATGCCTGCGATCGGGATGACCGATCACGGAAACATGTTCGGCGCCAGCGAGTTCTACAACAGCGCGACCGAAGTGGGCATCAAGCCGATCATCGGGATCGAGGCCTACATCGCGCCGGCGTCGCGCTTTGAGACCAAGCGCATCCTGTGGGGTGACCCTAGCCAGAAGGGCGACGACGTTTCCGGCAGCGGGTCCTACACCCACCTGACCATGGTCGCCGAGAACGCCACGGGTCTGCGCAACCTGTTCAAGCTCTCGTCGCTGGCCTCCTTCGAGGGCCAGCTCGGCAAATGGTCGCGCATGGATGCCGAACTCATCGCCGAGCACGCGGCGGGCATCATCGCGACCACGGGCTGTCCGTCCGGCGAGGTGCAGACGCGGCTGCGGCTGGGTCACGATCGCGAGGCCCTGGAAACGGCCGCCAAGTGGCGCGAGATATTCGGCGCCGACAACTACTTTCTCGAGTTGATGGACCACGGCCTCGACATCGAGCAACGGGTCCGCGACGGCCTGCTCGAGATCGGCCGCAAGCTCGGCATCCCGCCATTGGCCACCAACGACTGCCACTACGTCACCCGGGACGCCGCCCACAATCACGAGGCGCTGCTGTGCGTTCAGACAGGCAAGACGCTGTCGGACCCCAACCGGTTCAAATTCGACGGTGACGGCTACTATCTCAAGTCCGCCGCCGAGATGCGCCAGAGCTGGGACGACGACATCGCTGGCGCCTGCGATGCGACGCTTCTGATCGCCGAACGGGTGCAGTCCTACTCCGATGTGTGGGAGCTGCGCGACCGCATGCCGGTTTTCCCGGTGCCCGAAGGGCATGGTCAGGCGTCGTGGCTGCGCCACGAGGTCGACGCGGGACTCGCGCGGCGGTTCCCGAACGGCGTCCCCTCCGCGTACGTCGAGCGGGCGGCCTATGAGATCGACGTCATCTGCGCGAAGGGATATCCCTCCTACTTCCTGATCGTGGCCGACCTGGTGAGCTATGCCCGGTCGGTCGACATCCGGGTCGGCCCGGGCCGCGGCTCTGCCGCGGGCTCGCTGGTCGCCTATGCGCTTCGCATCACCGACATCGACCCGATCGAGCACGGCCTGCTGTTCGAGCGTTTCCTGAATCCCGAGCGTGCGTCGATGCCCGATATCGACATCGACTTCGACGATCGCCGACGCGGCGAAATGGTGCGGTACGCCGCGGACAAGTGGGGGAGTGACCGGGTCGCTCAGGTCATCACATTCGGCACCATCAAAACCAAAGCGGCGCTGAAGGATTCGGCCCGCATCCACTACGGCCAACCGGGTTTCGCGATCGCCGACAGGATCACCAAGGCGCTTCCGCCGCCGATCATGGCGAAGGACATTCCGCTGTCCGGCATCACGGACCCCAACCACGACCGGTACAAGGAGGCCGCCGAGGTTCGCGGGCTCATCGACACCGACCCCGACGTCCGCACCATCTACGAAACCGCCCGCGGCCTGGAAGGCCTGATCCGCAACGCTGGCGTGCACGCCTGCGCGGTGATCATGAGCAGCGAGCCGTTGACCGAAGCCATCCCACTGTGGAAGCGGCCGCAGGACGGCGCGATCATCACGGGCTGGGACTATCCGTCGTGCGAGGCCATCGGCCTGTTGAAGATGGACTTCCTCGGCCTGCGCAACCTGACGATCATCGGCGACGCACTCGAGAACATCAAGGCCAACAGGGGAATCGAGCTCGACCTCGAGTCCGTCCCGCTCGACGATCCCGCCACCTACCAACTGCTCGGCCGCGGCGACACGCTGGGCGTGTTCCAGCTCGACGGCGGGCCGATGCGTGACCTGCTGCGCCGCATGCAGCCGACGGAATTCGGGGACGTCGTCGCGGTCATTGCGCTGTACCGGCCCGGCCCGATGGGCATGAACGCCCATAACGACTACGCCGACCGCAAGAACAACCGCCAGGCCATCAAGCCGATCCATCCCGAGCTGGAAGAGCCGCTGCGGGAGATCCTCGCCGAGACCTACGGCCTGATCGTCTACCAAGAGCAGATCATGCGCATCGCGCAAAAGGTGGCCGGCTACTCGCTCGCTCGAGCAGACATCCTGCGAAAAGCCATGGGCAAGAAGAAGCGTGAGGTGCTCGAGAAGGAGTTCGAGGGCTTCTCGGAAGGCATGAAGGCCAACGGCTTCTCGGCCCGCGCCATCAAGGCGTTGTGGGACACGGTGCTGCCATTCGCCGACTACGCGTTCAACAAGTCTCACGCCGCCGGCTACGGGCTGGTGTCGTACTGGACGGCATATCTGAAGGCCAACTACCCGGCCGAGTACATGGCCGGGCTGCTCACATCGGTGGGTGACGACAAGGACAAGGCCGCGGTATATCTGGCCGACTGCCGCAAGCTGGGCATCACCGTGCTGCCGCCGGATGTCAACGAGTCTGGCCTGAACTTCGCCTCGGTCGGTGAGGACATCCGGTACGGGCTGGGAGCGGTGCGCAACGTCGGATCGAATGTCGTTGCCTCGCTTATCAATACGCGCACCGACAAGGGTAAGTTCATCGACTTCTCCGACTATCTCAACAAGATCGACATCGGGGCCTGCAACAAGAAGGTCACCGAGTCGCTGATCAAAGCCGGCGCGTTCGACTCGCTGGACCATCCTCGCAAGGGGCTGTTCCTCGTACACACCGACGCCGTCGACTCGGTGCTTGGCACCAAGAAGGCCGAGGCGATGGGCCAGTTCGATCTTTTCGGCGGCGCCGACACCGCGACCGACGCGGTGTTCACCATCAAGGTGCCCGACGAGGAGTGGGAGGACAAGCACAAGCTGGCGCTCGAGCGCGAAATGCTGGGCCTGTACGTGTCGGGGCATCCGCTGAACGGCGTCGCGCATCTGCTGGCCAGTAAGGTCGACACGCAGATTCCGGCCATCCTCGACGGCGACGTCGCCAACGACGCCCAAGTGATAGTGGGCGGCATCCTCGCCTCAGTGAATCGCCGGGTGAACAAGAACGGCTTGCCTTGGGCGTCAGCACAATTGGAAGACCTCACCGGTGGGATCGAGGTGCTGTTCTTCCCGCAGACGTACTCCGTCTACGGCGGCGAGATCACCGACGATGCGGTGGTGTTGGTGAAGGCTAAGGTGGCCGCGCGCGACGATCGGATCGCGCTGATCGCGCACGAGCTTGTGGTGCCGGACTTCTCGAGCGCGCAGATGGACCGGCCGCTGGCGGTGAGCCTGCCGACGCGACAGTGCACCGTCGACAAGGTCACCGCCTTGAAGCAGGTGCTGGCGCGTCATCCCGGGACGTCGCAGGTGCATCTGCGACTGATCAGCGGTGATCGGATCACCACGCTGGAGTTGGATGCGTCGCTGCGGGTGACGCCGTCGTCGGCACTGATGGGTGACTTGAAGGCGCTGCTCGGCCCAGGCTGCCTGGGCTAGCCGAGGCGCCACCGAGAGTGCGGTTAATCGACGAAATCCGGCGGCCAAAATTCGTCAGCGACCGTACTCTCGACGGCCGTCGCCCGCGGAGGAGAGGCCGTGGGGGCGTGGCAGCTCACCGCTGCGAACGAGCCGCTGCGGTGTATCGAGCGCGAGGATCCTCGGCCCGGGACAGGTCGTCGTCGACGTGCGGGCCGCCGGGATCTGTCACAGCGTGGGTTTCATCGACGGCACCCTGACGTGGATGCTGGCAAACCTTCCCCTCGTGCTCGGCCACGAAGTCGCCGGTGTCGTGTCTGACATCGGTCCGGACGTGGCTGGCTTCGAGCTCGGAGACCGGATCGCCGCATTCGGCCATCCACAACATTCTCCGGGATATTCGGTCGACGGCGGATTCGCCGACAAGTACCTCGCCGGGGCTGAAGGCCTCATGAAGCTCCCCGATGCGGTGGATTTTGTGCAGGCAGCCACCGCAACCGATGCCGGCCAGACCGCCCACGGCGCCGTCATGGGTGCGGGCAAGGTGCGCGCGGACGAGCGCGTCGGCATCGCTGGACTCGGCGGACTCGGACTCACTGGAGCACAAGAGCTTGGTGTGCGCGAGATATTCGAGGACGCAAACGAATTGGCGGGGCTTGATCTCGCCGTGATCGTCGACTTCGCGGGGTTCGGAACCACGACCGCCAATGCGATCGCTGCAGTCCGCCCAGCGGGGCGCGTCATCCAAGTGGGCCTCGGTAGCACCGAGGCGACTATCCCGATCTCGCAGCTAGTCCTCAAAGCCGTCACGCTTCGCGGCGCCCGCGGCGGCCGTCCCCGCGACTTCGAGACCGTGATCGACCTGATCGCAAAGGGTGACCTGTCGATCCACGCGACCACAACGACTTTCGAGGAAATTCCTCAGGCGATCGAACGCCTCAAGAACGGCGACGTACTGGGCCGAATCGTCGCCGTCCTGGACCGAGACGGACTGGCATTTCGGAAGTCGAGCGCGCGGCTAGAACCGGTAGCGCAGGATGCGAGCCTTGCGTGCGCCGGTCTTACTCCTGCCCATCAGCTTCGTCGGAATGCGGATCCAGCCCGGAAACAAATCGACCTCCGGCGCGTGCGCAAGGCTGGCCTCCTCGACCAAGATCATCTGCGGATTCCACGTCTCGGGATGGTGGGCGTCCTTGAATCCCAGGTAACCCCACTGACTTCCGACGTCCTTGAACATCTTCTGCGGGTACAGCTTGATCGCAAGTCTGCTGAACCAGCCGATGCCGCCGTAGTCGTTGAACGCCAGCTCGCCGGAGCCGAAGTGGTCGGTCATGCGGCGGAAGATGCTGACGATCACCGGCTCGGACAGAAACGTGAACAGCCCGTCGGCGACCAGCATCGTGGGGCGGTCGGCCGGTATCGCGTCGGGCCAGTGCTTCTCGGCAAGCGACACCGGCACGGAGTGTGAGTGCGGGTTCGCGGGCAGCACCTCATCGCGCAGTGCGGTGATCCCGGGCAGGTCCACGCTGTACCAGTCCACGGACAGCGGCGGATCGACGCGGTAGAAACCGCTGTCCAGACCGGCGCCCAGGTCGACGATCACCGCGTCGGGATGCTGTTCGACGAAATCGCGAACCCGGTCGTCGAGCATCTTGGCGCGCAATGCCGCCTGGCACACCACGCTGGTCTGCACCCCCAGGCCGGCGAAGTCGAAGTCGATCTTGCCGACCAC
>DASQCE010000060.1:0-2323 GCA_035634855.1 Mycobacterium sp. | reverse complement strand
CTCCGAGATGTGCACCAGGCCCTCGATGCCCTCCTCGACGCGGACGAACGCACCGAACGGCACCAGCTTGGTGACCTTGCCCGGCACGATCTGACCGATCGCGTGGGTGCGGGCGAAGTGGCGCCACGGGTCTTCCTGAGTTGCCTTGAGCGACAACGACACCCGCTCGCGGTCCATGTCGACGTCGAGCACCTCGACGGTGACCTCGTCGCCCACCTGGACCACCTCGGACGGGTGATCGATGTGCTTCCAGGACAGCTCGGACACGTGGACCAGGCCGTCGACACCGCCCAGATCGACGAACGCACCGAAGTTGACGATCGACGAGACGACGCCCTTGCGGATGGCGCCCTTCTGCAGCTGGTTGAGGAACTCGCTGCGCACCTCGGACTGGGTCTGCTCCAGCCAGGCGCGCCGCGAGAGCACCACGTTGTTGCGGTTCTTGTCGAGCTCGATGATCTTGGCCTCGATCTCCTTGCCGATATACGGCTGCAGATCGCGGACGCGACGCATCTCCACCAGCGAGGCGGGCAGGAAGCCGCGCAGGCCGATGTCGAGGATCAGGCCGCCCTTGACGACCTCGATGACGGTGCCCTTGACGGCCTCGTCCTTTTCCTTGAGCTCTTCGATGGTGCCCCAGGCACGCTCGTACTGAGCGCGCTTCTTGGACAGGATCAGTCGGCCTTCCTTGTCCTCCTTGGTGAGGACCAGAGCTTCGACCTCATCGCCGACGGACACAACCTCGTTGGGGTCCACGTCGTGCTTGATGGAGAGCTCACGGGAAGGGATGACGCCTTCGGTCTTGTAACCGATGTCGAGCAGGACTTCGTCACGGTCAACCTTGACGATCGTCCCTTCGACGATGTCGCCATCGTTGAAGTATTTGATGGTTTTGTCGATGGCGGCGAGAAAGTCCTCGCTCGAGCCTATGTCGTTGACGGCTACTTGCGGCGAGGTGACGGAGGGACTTGGCATTTGGTGGGTTGCTCCGGACAGGTTTGGTCGTAGGGACTTGGGACTCTTGTTACTGGTGTGAACCCGCATCGAGCACAGACGGGTACCTGTCGAGGTTACTCGACGGTGTACATGCTGGACAAACTCACCTCCCCCGAGCCGGTCGATCATGATCAGCCCGCGGCTACGCTGCTCTGGTGTCATACGCAGGCGCACCGCAACCACCGGAGAGATTCGGACCGCCGTTGCGTCCTCCCTTTCAAAGGCGAATCCGCAAGGTCGGCGCGCCGCTCGCCGTGATCATCGTGCTCGGCACCGTCGCCGGGTTGATCGTGATCGCGCTGACCGCGCTGAACCCGGTCGGCACGGCGATCGGGTTCGTCCTGTCCAGCGTGGCGATGACAGTCGTGGTGCTGGCATACCTGTGGCTGGACCGGTGGGAGCCGGAACCGCCGCGGCTGCTCGTACTCGCTTTCCTCTGGGGAGCAACGGTCGCCGTCGTCATTGCTTCGACCATTCAGATCTACGCCGAATCGGTGATCAACCCTGGTGGCACGGTGACGGTCAGCTGGGTATCCGTGGTCATCGGCGCGCCGCTCACTGAGGAGGCGGCCAAGGGCCTGTTCCTGCTGCTCATGATGACCGGACTCCGCCGAAACGAGCTCAACTCGCTGACCGACTGCCTCGTTTACGCGGGGCTCACCGGGGCGGGTTTCGCCTGGCTGGAGGACATTCTCTACATCGGCGGCGGCGAGTCGCTGGCCGACTCACTTCTCACCGCCGCGCTACGGCTCATCATGGGCCCGTTCGCCCATTCGCTGTTCACCACGATGTTCGGCATCGGCGTGTACTTCGCGCTGCGGCAGCGAAACAGCCTGGCCAAGGCCGGCTGCATCCTGCTGGGCTACCTGGGCGCGGTGATCATGCACGGGCTGTGGAACGGTTCGTCGCTGCTCGGAACCGGGGCCTACCTCGGGGTCTACGTGTTCTGGATGGTGCCGATCTTCGCGCTGGCCATCGTGCTCGGCGTGCGAAGCCGCCGCAGGGAGCAGGCGGTCGTGGCCGCCAAGCTGCCGGGCATGGTCGCGGCGGGCCTGGTGAGCCCCAACGAGGCGACATGGTTGGGCTCGATCCGCGACCGCAAGCTCGCGATCGGCGAGGCGACACGGGTCGGCGGGCGACCCGCAGGCAAGACGGTCAAGGCTTTCGCCGCCCAAGTGGTGGAACTGGCGTTCGTGCGGGACCGGATCGATCGCGGCTTCGGCGACCAGCGGGTCTTCGCGCTGCAGAACGAGGAGGCCAACGGCGTCTATGCGGCGCGGGCGGCCGCGCCCGTCCTTCAAAGAATGGCCGGATACCGGGCGCCTAA
>DASQCE010000059.1:0-6661 GCA_035634855.1 Mycobacterium sp. | reverse complement strand
GGTCCACGTCTGCGTCACGCTCGCTTCGTCGTGATACGACTGGTCGGTCTGGGCCCATTGGCCGTCCGAGAACACCGTGTAGGTCCCGTTGATGGCCACTCCGTCACTGGGGTGCGCCTGCGCGAAGGGCGGGGTGCAACCACCGCCTGACAGGAGGGCCGCCACAGCGGCAGCGACTCGTGCGCTACCCGCGCGAATCATCGATCGGCCTTGAATACCAAGTCCTGCGACGTCTTTGGCGGCTCGACGAGACCGGCCTGTTGACAGACCTTGCCATCGGGCGTGGCGTACCGATCGGTCTGCGGGTCGCAATGCGCGATGGCTACGGACAGTCCGGGACTCGACCCGTCGGTGGTGAACGCGCTCGGCGCGGCCGTTGCTACGTCGCCCCCGACATCCGGCGGCGCGAGGCGGTCCGTCCGTGCCGGCCGCGGGATAGCCCTCCTCCAACATGATTTGCTCGGCCGCGTCGAGGAGCGCCGCACGGTTCTTCGCCTCCGGCGAGCCCGTCCTGCGCGGCGATGCCATGCTCTTCACTCCACTATTGACGTTCCGCTTGGAAACCGTTTCTTGACAGCCCGCTGTGTCCGTACTGCCCGAAATTGCTGTGCTGAGCACATGGTCAGCAGACGCTTTGCGCAGATTGTTCACAAGAGTTGGCGGGTTTCGCAGGCCGGCCGCCCACCCGTCGGCTCGACCAGCACCTACTCGGGCAGCCGCAGCTCGGGTTTCTCTACCTCTTCGATGTTCACGTCCTTGAACGTGATCACCCGGACCTGCTTGACGAACCGGGCAGGCCGGTACATGTCCCAGACCCAGGCGTCGGCCAGCCGCAGCTCGAAGTAGACCTCGCCCTCGGAATTGCGCGGCACCAGCTCCACGCTGTTGGC
Source organism: Mycobacterium sp. (assembly GCA_035634855.1). Taxonomy (GTDB): domain Bacteria; phylum Actinomycetota; class Actinomycetes; order Mycobacteriales; family Mycobacteriaceae; genus Mycobacterium. Next base: position 5,771 of record DASQCE010000059.1, on the reverse strand, counting down.
CAGGTAGAATCGCCGCTCGGTCTCCACGACATAGCTGAACTGCCCGACGATGTCTTTGTATTCGCGGTAGAGCGAGAGCTCCATCTCGGTTTCATACTTCTCGAGATCTTCGGCACTCATCGGCTCAGCTGTCCTTCATGTCGGCGGCGCCATCGGCTCTTCGCGCAAGCGCTCATCGGCGCCATCGGCTCTTCGCGCAAGCGTTCATCGCAACCTCAATTCTCTCCTACCCGAGTTGGCTCTGCTGCTCGGGTTCCCCCTCCAACGCATCAGCTGGCACCAGTTCGCCCTCGACCGTCACCAGGCGGCGAACGTTGATGAACGAGTAGCGGTGCTGGCTGCAGGGCCCGAGCTCGGCCAGCGCCGCGCTGTGGGCCGGCGTGCTGTAGCCCTTGTGCTCGGCGAATCCGTAGCCCGGATGTTCGGCCTCCATCTTGACCATCAGCCGGTCACGACTCACCTTGGCGAGCACACTGGCGGCCGCGATGCAGGCGGCCGCCGCGTCGCCACCGACCACCGGCAGCGACGGCATCGGCAAGCCCGGAACCCGGAACCCATCCGAGAGCACATAACCAGGCCGCACCGACAGCCCGGCCACCGCCCGCCGCATACCCTCGATATTCGCCACATGCACACCCCGCCGATCCACCTCGACCGACGCGATGAACACCACGTGATAGGCCAGCGCGTAGCGGCGAATCAACGGAAACAGTCGTTCGCGCTCCTTCTCGTTGAGCTTCTTCGAGTCGTCGAGCGCGGCCAGACTATCCAGTCGGTTGGGCCCGAGCACGCACGCCGCCACCACCAGCGGTCCCGCGCACGCGCCCCGGCCCACCTCGTCGACGCCCGCCACAGGGCCCAGTCCGCCGCGATACAGCGCGGACTCCAGGGTGCGCAGGCCCGAAGACTTCCGGATCACAGTTCGCGGAGGCCATGTCGCCGGCAAAAGCTCAAGCCCTCTGTTCTTCGCGCAAGCGGCTCATCTCACGCTGTCTGCTCTTCGCGCAAGCGCTCATCTCACGCTGTCTGCTCTTCGCGCAAGCGCTCATCGGCCCCCTATTGCGTCTGCGGGTTCACCGCGTGTACTCCACCCCATCGCGACGGCGGCCAGGCGATGAACCGTGCCTTTCCGATGACATTCTCTATCGGCACCGTCCCCAGCGTCGGATCACCCGTGCACAACAGTCCGCGCTCAGCGTCCGCCGGCGTGCTGCCGCAATGCGCTCGCGAATCGGCCGAATGGGTGCGGTTGTCGCCCATCACCCACAGCCGTCCGTCAGGCACCTTCACCGGCCCGAACTCATTGCCCAGGCAGGGATAGACCTTGGGGTCGGCCATCATCGTCGTCGGGTCCAGGAACGGCTCGTTGAGCGGCTTGCCGTCCACCGTGAGGCCGGTGTCGGCGCGACATTCGACGGTCTGTCCGCCCGTCGCGATCACGCGTTTCACCAAGTCGTTCTCGTCGGGCGGGACGAACCCGACGAATGACAGCGCGTTCTGCACCCACCGCACGGCGGTGTTCTTCGAGCGAATCGACTTGTAGCCGACATTCCAGTTGGGCGGACCCTTGAACACGATCACGTCGCCGGGCTGCGGCGAACCGAATCGGTAGGTGAGCTTGTCCACCATGATCCGGTCGCCTGTGCAGCCATTGCAGCCGTGCAGCGTGGGCTCCATCGACTCGGACGGGATCAGATAGGGCCGCGCGACGAACGTCAGCATGACGTAGTACAGGACCACCGCGATGGTGACCAGGATCGCCGCTTCCCGCAGCGCGCCGCGCTTCTTGGGTTCGTCGGTCTTCGAGTCTTCGACCACCGCATCCGCGGGCTCGAGTGTCTGCTCGTCCGCCGAGCCGTCTGGATCCGTGGATTCGGTCACCGCATCAGAGTAGCCAGCGCGACGTTTACCGCCGCGCCGCTCGCTTTCCAAGGATCAGACCTCGGTGTGGTCGGCAGCTGGAAAAGCCAAGTCAGCGCTTCTCCTTGATCTTCGCCTTCTTGCCACGCAACTCGCGCAGGTAGTACAGCTTCGCGCGGCGCACGTCGCCGCGGGTCACGACGTCGATGTGGTCGATGTTGGGCGAATGCACCGGGAAGGTCCGCTCGACGCCAACGCCGTAGCTTTCCTTGCGCACGGTGAAGGTCTCCCGGACCCCGCCGCCCTGCCGGCGAAGCACAACACCCTTGAAGACCTGGATGCGTTCCTTGGAGCCCTCGATGACCTTGACATGCACGTTCACGGTGTCGCCGGGGCCGAAGTCCGGGATGTCGTCGCGCAGCGACGCCTGATCGACGAAGTCCAGCGTGTTCATCGGTGACACTTCCTGGCTGTTGGCGGCTGCGGGCAGTGATCGCGGTGTGACGCGCGGCCGAGCCGATCTATTCGGGCGTATCTGGGGCGTCTCGCAGCGGGCAGTGGTGGCCCATGCGGACAACTGCTCAATTGTGCCAGATGGGCTTCAATCTCTGAAATCCAGTGAAATCGCCGCCGGACGAAAACCCAAAACGCGTAAGCAGCCTAAGTACACGTTCTGGACACTCAGCCGTTAGGCTGAAACCACCGGCGGGGGCGGTGCGGCAAACCCGATTCACGGGTCGAAACACGTGAGGGAGGACCATGCGACGGCGGCCGTCGAGACTGGTCACGGCAACCGCAGCCGTCATCGTTGCGGTCCCTGTTCTCGCCGCTTGCGAAGCCAAGGTGTACGGCACTACCCCGGAGCCCACAGGCCCTCAGCTGACCGTCATCGCCCCGATGGGCACCAAGGCCCCGCTGCCGGAATCCCCGCCCGATGAGCCTGCGGCGGCCTTCGCCGGCCTAGACGCCCGGGCCAGGCGGGCCACGGCCGAAGCCGCGAAGGCTGGCGCCGACATCACGACCACCGTGCTTGACCGCAACACCGGGCAGATCGTCTCCAACGGCAACAACGAGGCAATGCCCATCGCCTCGGTTGTCAAGCTGTTCATCGCGGACGACCTGCTGCTGCAGGAAGCGAAGGGCCAGACTCAGCTCTCCCCCGCCGACCGCCAGGCGCTCGACGCCATGCTGCGGTCTTCGGACGACAGCGCGGCCGAGACCTTCTGGAACCGCAGTGGCGGCAGCGCAATCATTTCGCGGGTCACCGCGCGGTACGGGTTGGGGGCGACCACGACGCCCTACAACGGGCGTTGGTTCAACACCTTGAGCACGACCGCTGACCTTGTCCGGTACTACGATAAGCTGCTCTCGGGCAGCGGCGGGTTGCCGCCGGAACGGGCCAACATCATTTTGTCCAACCTGGCGGCGTCGACACCGACGGCGATCGACGGTACGCAGCCCGGTGGCACATACCCACAGCGGTTCGGCATCCCCGAGGGGCTCTACGCGGAGCGGGTGGCGGTTAAGCAGGGCTGGATGTGCTGCTGGAACGGCGGGAACTGGATGCACATGTCCACCGGCGTGATCGGCACCGACCGTCGCTTCGTGATGGCGATCGCGTCGATGCAGCCCGCCGACGGCATCACCGCCCGCAACACCATCACCCAGGCCGTCAAGACGATGTTCCCGGGCGGCCGAATCTAGTCGAGCAGATCGGAGCGGCGCTCGCGCGTGCGCTGCAGTCCCTGTTCATGCCGCCACGCCGCGATTTTCGCGTGATCACCCGAGAGCAGCACCTCGGGCACGTCGAGTCCCCGCCAGCTCGGTGGCCGGGTGTAGCTCGGCCCCTCCAACAAGCCGTTGGAATGCGAATCATCTTGGTGTGACGCTGGATTGCCGAGCACGTCGGGCAGCAGGCGAACAATCGCCTCGATCATCACCAGCGTGGCCGATTCACCGCCTGGCAACACGTAGTCGCCGATCGAGACTTCCTCGACCCGCATCCGGCGGCCGGCATCGTCGACGACGCGTTGGTCGATGCCTTCGTATCGCCCGCACGCGAACACCAGATGCTTCTCCGTGCTCCAGCGTTGCGCGTCGGACTGGCAGAACAGCCGACCCGCGGGCGTCGGGACGATCAGAAGTGTTTCATCCGAGCAGATTTCGTCGAGCGCTTCCCCCCACACCGGCGCCGTCATCACCATGCCGGGGCCGCCACCGTACGGCGAGTCGTCGACGGACCGGTGGACGTCGTGGGTCCACCGACGCAGATCGTGCACCGCGAGATCGATGATGCCCGCGTCAATCGCCCTGCCCGGCAACGACTGTCGCAGCGGGTCCAGGTAATCAGGGAAGATCGTGACGACATCTAAACGCATCGCTAACCCAGCTCCAGCAGTCCCTCGGGCGGATCGATCTCGATCTTCTGGTCGGCCAGCGACACCGACGTCACGATGGCGCTGACGAATGGCACCAGCACCTCGCCTTCCTCCGCGCGGATCGAAAGTAATTCGCCTGCCGCGGTGTGCAATACCTCGGCGACGGTGCCGACGGTCTGGCCAGTGGTCGTCACCACCTGCAGACCTTCGAGCTGGTGGTCGTAGAACTCGTCGGGATCCTCGATCGGCGGCAGATCCTCGGAGTCGACAACGAACAGAATGCCCCTCAATGACTCAGCGGCGTTGCGGTCGGCCACTCCGTCGAGCCGCACAAGCAGCTTGCCACCGTGCTCGCGCACGGACTCGACGAGGTAGCGACTTTCGGGGCCGCCGCGAGATGGCTTACCGCGCAGCGAAGAACCAGGAGCGAAACGGGTGTCGGGGTCGTCGGTGCGGATCTCGACCACGACCTCGCCGGTGACGCCGTGCGCTTTGACGACCCGCCCGACTACGAGGTCCATGGCTGCGCTACTGGTCGGTGTCCACCACGTCGACGCGGATGCCGCGGCCGCCGATGCCGGCGACGAGCGTGCGCAGCGCGGTCGCGGTGCGGCCCCCACGGCCAATGACCTTGCCGAGGTCGTCGGGGTGCACATGCACCTCGACGGTTCGGCCACGGCGGCTCGTCACCATGTCGACCCGGACATCGTCGGGGTTATCCACGATCCCGCGGACCAGGTGCTCCACGGCGTCAACGACGACAGAGCTCATGGCAGCGGTCAGCTCTCGGTGGATTCGGTGGCGCCGGCGACGGTGGCGTCCGGACCTTCCGCCGCCGCCTCGGACTCGTCCTTGACGGGAGCAGCGTCGGCCTGGGCCTCGGCCTGGGCGGTGGCCTGGTCAGCCTCGTCGGCAGCCTTCTTGGCGGGTGCCTTCTTCTTCTTGGGCGTGGTGGCCTCGGTGCTCGGGCCGCCCTCGGCCTCGGCCAGCGCGGCGTTGAACAGATCCAGCTTGCTCGGCTTGGGCTCCTTGACCTTCAGCGTGCACTCCGCGCCGGGCAGACCCTTGAACTTCTGCCAGTCGCCGGTGATCTTGAGCAGCTGCAGGACGGGCTCGGTGGGCTGGGCGCCGACGCTCAGCCAGTACTGCGCGCGCTCCGAGTCGACCTCGATGAGGCTCGGCTCTTCCTTCGGGTGGTACCGGCCGATGACCTCGATCGAACGACCGTCACGACGGGTACGCGCGTCGGCGACGGCGATGCGGTACTGGGGATTGCGGATCTTGCCAAGCCGGCTGAGCTTGATCTTTACAGACATGGTTAAGCGACTTCTCCTGTGGGTGTCACGCTGCAATTCAGCGATCTCAGGCCGATTGCCCGGATCCGGTTTTGCCTTACGTGTGTGACCGCCACCGGGCCGTAGTCCTGCGGCAGACAGCCGCCCATTGTGCCAGAACAGCCGCTACCGGGCGAAATCGCGTCGAGCGCGCTCAGAGAATCTTGTCGTAGCCCTTGATCTCGACACGGCGGGAGAT
>DASQCE010000058.1:0-4543 GCA_035634855.1 Mycobacterium sp. | reverse complement strand
AGCAGGACGAGGCCCTGTGGGAGCGTGAACTCGCCGACCTGCACTCCGACCTCCCTGCGCCCCGGCCCGGCCCGCCCCGCGCCGGCGCCACCACCACCGTGCGGCGGTGGCCAAGCCAACCGCTGCCACACGAGCATCACTGGTGGCCGGCGCGGCCATGGCCCGCGACGCCGGTATGGGCCACCCAAAGGTCTCCTCCGTAGCCTCGAGGGAACCTGCTGAAAGGCACTGTCGGACAGGGGAGGTGATGCCACCGTCGATGATTACCAGCAGGCAACGACTCTCGTGTCGCCCACAATGAGTCAGCTGTCGCGTCACCGCTTCCGGCTCCAGCGTCCAGAGTCGGTCGACGCCCGCACCGCCACTCGTGGTGGCATGTCGAAGTGGAGTGTGCACGACGTCGTTGCGATGCCCGGGCAGGCCGCGGGACGGGTTTCCGGCCCGCCCCCGCCGGCCCGCCCGGGCGCCCTCACAAGCCGAGCATCAGTGACAGTCCCCGGGGGGTCGTGGCCCCGATGAGCTGAAACCGACGGCCCCATCGGCATCCATGTCAGATGGACCGTCTCGCCGCGGTGGCTCCCGGTGGGCCTCAAGCCCGGGAGTCACCGCACTTTGTTCTCGGAGGTAGCAGCGATGGTGCGCGTCAATCCTGATCCCTACCTGGTGTTGGGCGTGTCGCCGACCGCCACCCAGGCCGAGATCACCCATGCCTACCGCGACCGGCTACGCGCCCATCACCCCGACACACGCCATACACCGTCCTCGCAAATCGCCGACGAACACCTACGGCAGGTGCTGGCCGCCTACGCCCTGCTGCGTGACCCCGCTCGCCGCGCCGACTTCGACCGCGCAACCACCCGCGCTGCCATGCCACCGGCCCACCGCCGACAAAGGCCCACACCTGCTGACCGTCCCCCGGCGTGCCGCGTCGAGATCCCCATCACCCACCGCGCCACCACCGCGACCGCAGCCCAGGTTCCAGAGCCACCATTGCGTGCCGGCCCGGTGCGCCGGCACCGGTAGCTGCGAGTGTGCCAAACAACTTGGCGCACAACCCGAATCACCATTCCGCACAGAGGACCGTATGAGCACCGACACCGGCAGCGCACTCGATCAACCAACCGCGACAGCGGCGACCCCGAAAAACCCGCGGGACAAGGTTATGCGGATCGCGACCATGACCAGACAACTACTCGACGAGGTCCATACCCAAACACTGGATGCCGCCAGCCGTGATCGGCTGGGAACCATCGACACACATATCATCGACGAGTTACTCACCGATCTCGCCCCCGACCTACACGAAGAACTGCAGCGGCTCGCCCTGCCGCTAACCGGTCATACCGAACTGTCCGACTCTGAACTGCGCCTCGCCCACGCCCAACTAGTCGGCTGGCTTCAAGGGCTTCTCCAAACAACCCAGACTGCCTTATCCGATCCACACACCGTCGCGGCGAACGACTCCAAGACCGTCCAGACCGCACCGAATCACCTCGATCGACCCCACGTCGAACCATGTGGCCCAACCAAACCCCTGCGCGATGACAGTGCACCCAGCCAGGACAATCCAGCAATCCGATCAGCACGCCAAACACTGATCACCGCAATCATCAGACGTATCACACAACAACGCCTCACCGCAGCTCAAGCAGCCGCCGTACTCCATCTCACCGGTCCGAGGGTGACCCAACTACTCCAAGCCAACATCGACGAATTCACCCTCGATGAACTCGTCAACCTGCTCCCCGCCCTCGACCTCATCCTTCACGTAGTACCCGCGCCAGAACAGGATCTAAGGAGCAGCGCGTGACCGAAAAGCACAACGACCACGCGTCAGGTGAAGCCACCGCGGACATCACATCTGCCTTGCGGGCCAACTTCTTTGAACCCGACGCTCCGACCACGGCGCGCGCACATGGCGCAGTTTCCGGGATCGACGAGCTACCGAGCGGGTCAGCACTGCTTGTGGTCAAGCGCGGCCCGAACGCGGGATCGCGGTTCGTGCTGGATCAGCCGATTACGTCCGCCGGCCGACACCCCAACAGCGATATCTTCTGCGATGACATCACCGTCAGTCGCCGGCACGCCGAGTTCCGGCGCCAGAACAGCGAATTCCAGGTCGTCGACGTCGGCAGCCTCAACGGCACCTATGTCAACCGTGAGCCGGTGCAATCGGCAGTCCTGGCCAACGGCGACGAAATCCAGATAGGCAAGTTCCGCCTGGTCTTTCTCACTGCCCCTCGGCCCAACGAAGACGCTGCTGGTGAACCAGTACGCCGCGCCGATGTACGCGCCGACCGCTGCGGCGGACAGTGCGGCTCGCCCGGTACGGGCCAAGGCGAAGATCACCGCGATCAGTCCAGCGGTGACGACGACCTCGCCGACGAGATGCCCGGTGGTGATGCGGTGCTTGGTGGCGATCTCGAACACTCGCCGATCGAACATGACGTTGGCCAGGACCGCACCGACGGACGGTGCTACAGGTGTACGCGGTCCAGTTGCACCTGCTCGCCCCGCCGATCCCACGACGTCGGTGAGCTCAATCTCGGGCAGCCGAAGGTGCCAGATTATCTGTCTCGGCCGGGGGGATCGGTCGCGATCTCGCCGCTCGTCGCGAGTTGGTCGGCGACGTCACGAAGCTTGCGGTTCAGGCGCTGAGACGCAGCACGGAGCACGTCAAACGCTTGTCCGGCGGTGAGCCGCTCTCGTTCCATCAGAATGCCTTTCGCCTGACCGATAACGTCGCGGGTGGTGACTGCTTCGGTCAGCTGGTTGACCAGAGTGTTGGCCTCGAACGTCATCACGGCGAGGCGAAGCAGGACGCCCAGATGTGCGGTGAGCAAAATTGCGGTGTCCGCGTCCTCGCTGGTGAAGGCGTTCGCCTGCATGCTGTAGTTGTTGAGCGAGGCGGGCTCAGTCCCCGTTGGCCGCTCGTTCGACACCGGCGCGGAGATCACACTGCGGACGTTGGTCGCGGCACGAACGAACTTGGGCCATCGCTGGTCACTCGTCAGGTCGGCAGCAATCACCAACTGCATCGTTTGGATCGCTTGGAGGCATGGACCGTCGAACGCGCGATATTGCTCAGCATCCGCCTCGTCGGCGATGGGGCCGGTCGAGGCTAGCGTCGTGACAACGTTGTCTGCATAGGCGGAGAAGCTGGCTGCGTCGCAGCCGTTGACGAAACGGACTGCGGCGTGAACCACGTCCTGCATCGCCAGGTCAACGGTTTCTGACTGGAGCAGCGACCTGGTCATGTTCACGAACTCGGCAGCCAGCGGATTGACGCCGCCGATGGCCGCACGGTCGCCATCGGCAACTTGGCGGGCCAGCGCTGCCGCCGCCCTCGCCGCGACTGCCTGTTCGCGACTCGCGTGCGCGTCGGCGACTGCCGCTGCGTAAGCGTCCTCCGTTGTGCGGTCGGTGCCGCTTGAGCCGACGAGCGTCTTGAGGTACTCGTCGCGGCGATTCGCAATCGATTCGCGCTCATCGGCAAGGAGCTCACGAGCGTCGGCCTGTTCCTGGCGGTCGTCGGCGACAAACTCCCGCCGGTCGGCCGCCCACTGTCGATCTTCAGCGGTGCGAGTGCCCGCCGTGCCTGCGATTCGTTGAGCACGCTCCGCCTGCAGTCTGCGACGCGCAGCGCTTCGATCAGCGGCGAGGAGGTCGAGCCGATCGTTGACCGGGCGGACATCAGCGCCATGATCAGCTTTGTCCACCTCGTTGGCCCGCCGGTCGGCCGCATCGTCTCGCAGGTTGGCGATGCGCTGCCGCTCATCTGCTAAGTGCTCACGGTCGTCGGCTACTCGGTCCCGCTCGTCCGCCACGCGCTCCCGAGCCTGGGCCATGGCCCTCGCCTCGCCTTCGTCAGTCACGCCACACCTCGTTCATCTTCACCGCTGCCCGACTTAGGGCGGGTACCTTCGCGGTGCGGGTCGGGGGCGAAGTGCCTAGCGGCGACCCTCACTCTACGCCGCTGACCACCGCACGACTGAGGCCCATCCTGTTCTCGCCACCGCACCCACCGGAGCTGAACACCATGGAAACCATCACCCTCAACAACGGCGTCGACATGCCCGCGCTGGGGCTCGGGGTGTTCCAAACACCACCGAGGCGAACTGTCGCTCGTGAAGATCGGCCGCCGCTCGTTCGTCCAGGCGGAAGAACTCGACCAGCATGTCCTGCAGGCGGTGTCGAACGTCATTCTCGAGGTGAGCGCCTGCCGCAACAACGTTTCGGATCAAGCCGAAGCGATCGCGTCGAAGCTCGGGGACAGAGTCCAATCCGGTTAGTCTCATCACCGCCGCGGTAAGCCGTGCCAACGGGGGCTCGCGGACCCACAGTTCGCTCTCGTTCGTCGGGTCGAGCTGCCGTGCTGTTCCAACCAGGATGAGATCGTTCCCGGACACTCAGAACAATCGGTTGGCGTAGCCGAGCTGCGACTAACTTTTGAGCCCTCGAATGTCGTCTATTTCGAGGCAGCGTTCAGTTCTGCTCGGGCCTGGTCGATTTGGCCGTATGCGTAGGTCGCCATGGCGGCGGT
>DASQCE010000057.1:0-12989 GCA_035634855.1 Mycobacterium sp. | reverse complement strand
TCCGGCAGATCGATGCCGACCGCGGCCAGCTCGTCGAACAAAGCCTGAGACTCCTCCGCCTTGCCGGTGACCGCGTCGCCGGCGATGACACCGTGATCGGCCACCGCGTCAATCGTCTTCTCCGGCATGGTGTTCACAGTGTTCGGGGCGACCAGCTCGGTGACGTACAGGGTGTCCGAATAGTCCGGATTCTTGACGCCGGTCGATGCCCACAGCGGCCGCTGCAGACGGGCGCCGTCGGCCTTGAGCGCCTCGTAGCGTGAACCGCCTACGAACACCTCCCCGTAGGCCGCGTAGGCCAGCCGCGCGTTGGCCACACCGGCCTTGCCGCGCAGTGCAAGCGCCTCGTCGCCGCCGATCTTCTCCAGCCGCTTGTCGATCTCGGTGTCGACGCGCGAGACGAAGAATGAAGCGACCGAATGGATCTTGGACAGATCGTGTCCGGCCTCCTTGGCCTTCTCCAAGCCCGCCAGGTAAGCGTCCATGACGAGCCGGTGGCGTTCGACAGAGAAGATCAGCGTGACGTTCACCGAAATGCCCTCTGCGATCACGGCGGTGATCGCAGGCAGGCCGGCCATCGTCGCGGGGATCTTGATCAGCAGGTTGGGTCGGTCAACGATCTTCCACAACTCGACCGCCTGCAGAATCGTCTTGTCGGTGTCGTGAGCCAATCGCGGGTCCACCTCGATCGACACCCGGCCGTCCACGCCGCCAGAGAGCTCATACTGCTTGGCCAACACGTCACAGGCGTTGCGGACGTCGTCGGTGGTGACGGTGCGGATCGTGGCATCCACGTCGGCGCCGCGCTCGGCGAGTTCCTTGACCTGATCGTCGTAGGCGGTGCCCGCCGAAAGCGCCGCCTGGAAGATCGATGGGTTGGTGGTGACACCGACCACGCTCTTGGTGTCGATCAGTTGCTGCAAGTTGCCGGTCTGCAGTCGTTCCCGGGACAGGTCGTCCAGCCATATCGAGACACCCGCCGCGGACAGGGCCGCAAGGTTGGGATTCTGAGCCATTGCTGTTGCCTTTCCAAACGTTTCGGAATCAGTTCTCTAGTGATCGCTCCGCGGCGGCCACTACGGCCTCGGGGGTGAAACCGAATTCGCGGAACAACGTCTTGTCGTCGGCGGATTCGCCGTAGTGCTCGATCGAGACGATCTCGCCGGTGTCGCCGACCAGCTTGTACCAACTCTGCGCAACCGCTGCCTCGACGGCTACGCGCGCTGACACCGCCGGAGGAAGCACACTGTCGCGATACTCCGCCGGCTGGGACTCGAACCACTCGACACACGGCATGGACACCACCGTCGCGGTGATTCCCTTGTCCGCCAATACCTTCTGCGCCGCCACGGCCAGCTGCAGCTCCGACCCGGTGCCGATCAGCACGACGTCAGGATCCTCGTCGGGCGTGCCGCCGAGCACGTAGCCACCCTTGGCGACCCCTTCGGCGCTGGTGCCCTCCAACACAGGAATTCCCTGTCTGGTGAGGATGAAACCCACGGGACCGCTGGTCGCGCCGCGCGCAATGATGGTGCGCCACGCGTAGGCGGTCTCGTTCGGGTCGCCCGGCCGCACCACCGACAGGTTCGGGATGGCCCGCAACGCCGCCAGGTGTTCGATCGGTTGGTGGGTGGGACCGTCCTCGCCAAGGCCGATCGAGTCATGTGTCCAGATGTAGATGGTGTCGATGTTCATGAGCGACGCCAACCGCACCGCCGGACGCATGTAATCGGAGAACTGCAGGAAGGTGCCACCGAACGCGCGGGTCGGTCCGTGCAGCACGATGCCGGACAGGATCGACCCCATGGCGTGCTCGCGGACGCCGAAGTGCAGCACGCGGCCGTACGGCTCCGCGGTGAACTCCTTGGTGGAGATCGACGCCGGGCCGAACGACTTCACGCCCTTGATGGTGGTGTTGTTGCTGCCCGCGAGATCCGCTGAGCCGCCCCATAATTCGGGCAGCTTGGGTGCGACGTCGTTGAGTACCTGACCGAACGCAGCCCGGGTGGCCAGCGGCTTGGAGCCCGGCTCCCAGTACGTCAGGTCGGCGTCCCAGCCGTCCGGCAGCTTCTGCTCGGTCAGCCGGTCCAGCAGCGCCTTACGGTCCGGCTCGCGCTGGGCCCAGGCGTCGAACTCGCTCTGCCACTTCTCGTGGGCCTCCTTGCCACGGGCGACCAGCCTGCGGGTGTGCTCGATGACCTCGTCGCGCACCTCGAACGTCTTGTCGGGGTCGAAGCCGAGGATCTTCTTGACCGCGGCGACCTCCTCGTCGCCGAGTGCGGCGCCGTGCGCTTTGCCGGTGTTCATCAGCTTCGGTGCGGGATAGCCGATGATTGTGCGGACCGCGATGAACGACGGCTTGTCGGTGACGCGCTTGGCCTCGGCGATGGCCTCCTCGATGCCGACTACGTTCTCGCCGCCCTCGACCTCCTGCACGTGCCACCCATAAGCGCGATACCGGGCGGCCGTGTCCTCGCTCAGCGCGATGTTGGTGTCATCCTCGATCGAGATCTGGTTGTGGTCGTAGAACACGATGAGGTTGCCGAGCTGCTGCGTGCCTGCCAGCGAGGACGCCTCGCTGGTGACACCCTCCTCGATATCGCCGTCGGAGACCATCACGTAGATGTAGTGGTCGAAGGGGCTGGTGCCCAGCGCGGCGTCGGGATCGAAGAGACCGCGCTCGTAGCGCGATGCCATCGCCATCCCGACCGCAGAGGCCAGGCCCTGGCCCAGCGGGCCGGTGGTGATCTCCACGCCCCTGGTGTGCCGGAACTCCGGATGGCCGGGAGTCTTGGACTTCCAGGTCCGCAGCGACTCGATGTCGGACAGCTCGAGGCCGAAGCCCCCGAGGTAGAGCTGGATGTACAGCGTCAGGCTGCTGTGCCCACACGACAGCACGAACCGGTCCCTGCCCAGCCAGTGCTCGTCGCTGGGGTCGTGGCGCATCTGCCGCTGAAACAGCGTGTATGCCAGCGGCGCCAGGCTCATCGCCGTGCCGGGATGGCCGTTGCCCACCTTCTGCACCGCGTCCGCCGCCAGCACCCGAACGGTATCCACCGCGGCCGAGTCGAGTTCGGTCCAGTCGTCGGGGTGGTTCGGGCGGGTAAGGGCAGAGATCTCGTCGAGAGTGGTCACGTGGCGAACTCCTTTGATAGGACCAGCTTCGCAATCCGCTTCGTCCCACCCTAGTGCGCGAACCTGGGCCGCCGCAGGTCCGTGGGGGACGATTAGGACGGCGTTTACACGCGGTCTACCATCGCCTGTAGTAGAAGCTGCGCGCTGCGGCGATCCTTAGGAGATTTTGCGTGAGCATTCGCGAAGGCAGCCTTGTTCATGGGGCGCCGAACCGAATCCGCACGAAGCTCCTCGGCTACCTCTCGCTTACCAAGCCGCGGGTGATCGAGCTGCTGCTCGTCACCACGATTCCCGCGATGCTGCTGGCCCACCGCGGCACTGTTGATCCGCTGCTGATCCTGAACACGCTGTTCGGCGGCCTGCTCGCAGCGGCGGGCGCCAACTCGCTGAACTGCGTTGCCGACGCGGACATCGACAAGCTGATGAAGCGGACCGCCCGTCGGCCGCTGGCTCAGGCCACCGTGTCGCGAAGTCATGCCCTGGTGTTCGGGCTGGCGTTGTCGGTCGCCTCGTTCTTCTGGCTCTGGTGGACGACGAACATGCTGTCCGCGCATCTGGCGGGGGCGACCATCGCGTTCTACGTGCTGGTCTACACACTGCTGCTCAAGCGGCGCACCTCGCAGAACGTCGTGTGGGGCGGGGCGGCCGGCTGCATGCCGGTGATGATCGGCTGGTCCGCGGTCACGGGCACCATCCAGTGGCCAGCGCTCGTGATGTTCGCGATCATCTTCTTCTGGACACCGCCGCACACCTGGGCGCTGGCCATGCGCTACAAGGAGGACTACCAGGCGGCCGGGGTGCCGATGCTGCCTGCCGTGGCCACCGAGCGGCAGGTCACCAAGCAGATCCTGGTGTACACCTGGCTGACGGTGCTGGCGACGCTGGCACTGGCGCTTGCGACGGGCTGGCTGTACGCATCGGTGGCGATCCTGGCAGGCGCCTGGTTCCTGGTGATGGCCCACCAGCTGTATGCCGGTGTGCGCCGCGGTGAGCAGGTGAAGCCACTGCGACTGTTCCTGCAGTCGAACAACTACCTCGCCGTGGTCTTCTGCGCGTTGGCGGTGGATTCGGCCCTGGCGCTGCCGACGCTGTTTACAGTCTGAACGTGCCCATCCACGTCTCGCCCGACAACTTCATTCGCGCCGAAACCGACATGTACTTCGGCAATATCGCCGGCACTGGCGGATTGGGGCAATTCGTCCACTTTCGCGAACTCAGCCCACTCGACAATCAGTTGGTGGTGCGCCAGAACCGCGACACGCTGTACTCGCCTGTCCTCTTCGACCTCGATGCCGGCCCGGTGACGGTTACGCTGCCCGACGCAGGCGACCGGTTCATGTCGATGCAGGTGATCACCGAGGACCACTATGTGCCCGAGGTCATCTATACAGCAGGCAGCCATACTTTCACCGGTGAGGACATCGGGACCCGCTACGTCGCGCTGCCGCTGCGGATTCTCGTCAACCCGAACGATCCGGCCGACCTGGACGCCGTGCACGCCCTGCAGGACGCGGTGACCGTGCGGCAGGACAGCCCGGGCAGCTTCGAGATCCCCGACTGGGATCCGGTGAGCCAGAAGCAGGTTCGTGAGGCATTGATCGCGCTCTTTGCCACCCTGCCCGACTCCAAGGGCATGTTCGGCCCCGAGGGCGAAGTGGATCCAGTGCGGCGACTTATCGGCGCGGCGGCTGCGTGGGGCGGCAACCCCGAGAAGGACGCGCTGTACCTCACGGTGAACCCGCCGCAGAACGACGGCACCACCGTGCACAGACTGACCGTGCCTGACGTCCCGGTCGACGGGTTCTGGTCGGTCACCGTCTACAACAAGGACGGGTACTTCACCGAGAACCCGCAGAACGCGTACTCGCTGAACAACATCGTCGTCGCGAAGGAATCCGACGGATCGGTGGAGATCCAGTTCGGCGGATGCGACGGGTCTCGGGCCAACTGCCTGCCGATCACGCCCGGCTGGAACTACCTGGTGCGGCTGTACCGGCCGCGGGCCGAGGTCCTCGACGGGTCGTGGACGTTCCCGCAAGCCCAGCCGGTTTAGGGCACCAGCACGACGGAGCCGACGGTCTTGCGGCCCTGCAGGTCGCGGTGGGCCTGCTCGGCGTGTTCCAGCCGGTAGCGCTCGCTGACCGTGACATTGATCGTGCCTGCGGCGATCGCGTTGAGCAGTTCACCTGCACGCCAAGCGAATTCATCCGGTGTGCGGGTGTAGTGCACGAGCGTCGGCCGGGTCAGAAACACTGAACCGGCCGCGTTGAGCCGCTGCGGGTCGAATGGCGGAACGGGGCCACTGGACGCGCCGAACAGCGCCAGCGTGCCGCGGATCCGCAAGCTCGCAAGGCTCGCGTCGAACGTGTCCGCGCCGACGCCGTCGTATACCGCGGCGACACCGCCGTCTGTCATTTCCTTGATCTTGGCGCCGAACTCCTCGGGGTCCTCCGGGTAGTCGAGCACCTCAACGGCGCCGGCCTTCCGTGAGAGCTCGGCTTTATCCGATGTCGACGCGGTGGTGATCACGCGTACCGCCTGGCTGGTGGCCCATTGCGTGAGGATGAGTCCGACGCCCCCCGCACCGGCGTGCACGAGCACGGCGTCGCCCTCCTGAACCGGATACACCGACGTGATCAGGTAGTGGGCGGTCATGCCCTTGAGCAGCGATGCGGCCGCCGCGTCGGGGCTGACACCCTCGGGCACGTAGGCGCAGAAATCGGCTGGGGCGACGCAGTATTCGGCGTAGGCACCGTTGGCCTGCGCGGTGACGACCCGGTCTCCGACGCTGAGCGCGGCGACGTCCTCACCGACGGCCTCGACGGTGCCGCATGCCTCGGCGCCGACGATGAACGGCACTTCCCGCGGATACTGCCCGGACCGGAAGTAGGTGTCGAGGAAGTTGACGCCGATGGCTTCGGCCTTGATCACCACCTCGCCCGGGCCCGGGGAGGGCTGCTCTTTGTCGATGTAGGTCAGGACTTCGGGTCCGCCGGTCTCGGCGACTTCAATGGCCTTCATGCTGACTATCCTGCCAAGGTGGTGAAACTGGCTAGGCCCGACCTCTTCCATCCGCGCATTGTGCTGGCGGGATGCCCTGCACTGCCCGAAGGTGATGGTGACGACGACGGGCTGGTCGGGGCGCTGCGCCAGCGCGGGCTGCAGACTCGTTGGTGCTCATGGGATGACCCGGACACCCTCGGCGCCGATCTGGTGATCCTGCGTGCGACGTGGGACTACATCGACCGGTTCGACGAGTTTCTGGCGTGGACGGCCCGGGTGCACAATCTGCTGAACCCGCCCCAGGTCGTGGCGTGGAACGCGGACAAGCGCTACCTGGGCGACCTACTCGACGCCGGCGTCCCGACGGTGCCCAGCCGGTTCTTTGCGCCCGGCGAGACGATACGCGTGCCCACGGCCGATGAGGTCGTGGTGAAGCCGGCAATTGGCATGGGGTCCGTTGGCGCACTGAGGTTTTCCGATTCAGATCAGGCGCGCGCCCATGCAGGGGCATTACAGGCTGAGGGCCGTACGGTGTTGGTGCAGCCCTATGACCAGCGGATCGAGGACGGCGAGACGGCGCTGGTCTTTCTCGGTGGCAGGCAGTCGCACGCGTTCACCAAGGGCCCGATCCTGCCGCCGCCGGGGCAGGCGCCGGTGTTCGAGGAGTCCGGCACGTACGCGGAGGAGACCCTCACCCCGGCCGATCCAGACTTCGAGGTCTGGGATGTCGGCCATGCCGCGCTGGCGGCCGCGGCCGCCCACCTCCGCATCGACGCCGGCGATCTGTTGTACGCGCGCGTCGACGTCATCGGTGATCGCCGAGACGCCCATGTTCTCGAGCTCGAACTGGTGGAGCCGTCGCTGGGCTGGCGGCAACTCGACGGGACCACGAGAACCCGACAGCAGCGCGAGTTCGCCCTGGGCGTCGAATCAGCGCTGGAGCGGCTCGGGCTTGGACCGCTCTCGAAGCGACGCCCATAGCGCCGCGGTGGCGGCGGTGCATGCGGCCGCCCCGAGCACATGTACAGCCACCAGCGCGGCGGGCACGCCGGTGAAGAACTGCACGGTGCCGACGAGCCCCTGGGCGCACACCAGCACCACCAGCACGCCCAGCCGGATGATCACCGGCCGGGGCGCGTGCGCGGCGAGCAGGCCGAAGCCGAGGCCGACGAGCAGCGTCAGGTAGGCGACCAGCAGAGACGAATGCAAGTGGACCAGCGTCGTGATCTCGACCTGAAGCCGCGGCACCGGCTGGGTGATGCTCTTGTCGCCCGCGTGCGGTCCTGCGCCGGTCACCAGCGTGCCGCTCACGAGTTGCGCGGCAAGCACCACGGCCGTCAATGCAGTCAAGTGGCGCAACGGTTTTGGTACCACAGGCGTCGAGACTCCATCATCGGGCTCGCCGATCTTGACGTAGAGCAGCACGGCCAGCCACACCATGGTCATCGAGGCGAGCAGGTGAATGGCGACCGTCCACCAGAGCAATCCGGTCAGCACGGTGATGCCGCCGATCACGGCCTGCGCGACCGTCGACGCCGGCATCAGCCATGCGTAGATCAGCACCTCGCGGCGACGGCGCGCCCGCGTGACGGCCAGCACCGCCAGCGCCGCCGTCAGCACCACCAGGAAGGTGATCATCCGGTTGCCGAACTCGACGGCCTGATGGATGCCTGCCACCTCGGCGTGGGGGACCGGGGTGAAGCTGCCCGGGAAGCACTGCGGCCAGGTCGGGCAGCCAAGGCCGGACGCCGTGACGCGGACGATCGCGCCGGTCACCGCGATGCCGCCCTGGGTCAGGATGACCAGGAACGCGATGATGCGCTGAGCACGTAGGCTCGGCATGGGCAGCAGGTCGACGAGTCGCAGGAAGAGTCGTCCGACGGGCACGGCCTCGATCGTAGAGGACCGCAACTACACACCGTAGTAGCGGTCAGGTTTTCGCGGCCCCGGGCGGTGGCGCCGCCGAAGGCGCGAGCTTCCGAATCGTCGAAGCGTTCGGTGGGCGGCTGGAATTCAAGGTCGCCGTCGTCGACAGGGTGGAGAAAGCTCGATGAGAAGGGCAATTTCCCGGCGAGATGCTGCACGCATGGGTGAAGCAAAACATCGAAGAGGTGGGCCAGCTGGAATACCTGCTGGCGCATCTGAAGTCGTCAGGTGAAGCGGAACCAGCGCAGCGCGCATAGCGCGGCGATCCCACCCCACACCGCGAGCACCGCGATCCCAAACCAGTCCACCGACAGCGTCATCGCCCGCGTCAGCGCCTCCGTCAACGCACCCGACGGCGTCAGGCGGGCTACCCATTGCACGCCGTGCGGCACCATCCCGCCCTCGAGCGTCAGCGCACCGAGCCCTGCGAAAACGAACCACAACAGGTTGGCGACGGCCAGCACAATCTCGGCGCGCAGTGTGCCTCCGAGCAGCAGGCCGAGCGCTGCGAAACCCGCTGTGCCCAGCGCGATTATCACCGCCCCGAGTAACAGCCCGGCGATGTTCGGCCGCCAGCCCAGTGCAAAACCGATGGCGCCCAGCAAGATCGACTGCAGGAACACGACCGTCACCACGGCCAGCGACTTGCCCGCGATGATGCCCCACACCGGCAGCGCGGTCGCGCCGAGTCGTTTCAGCGCACCGTAACGACGGTCGAACGCCACCGCGATGGCCTGTCCGGTGAACGCCGTCGAGATCACCGCGAGCGCCATGATCGCAGGCACGAACGTGGCCGCGCGGTTCGGACCGAATGAGCCAAGTGGCAGCAGCGTCAGGCCGACCAGCAGCGTGATCGGGATGAACATGGTGAGCAGCAACTGTTCACCGTTGCGCAGTAGCAGCTTGAGTTCCAGCCCAAACTGCGCGGCAAGCATCTTCTGCACCGTCGCGGGACGGGGATCGGGCGAAAACGTCCCTGGCGCAAACCGATTGGTCATAGTTGTCGGCTCCACGCGCAGGCGCTCGTCACGATCGAAGCTCCCTGCCGGTCAGGTCGAGGAAGACGTCCTCCAGGCTGCGCTGCTCGACTCGCATGTCGGTGGCCAGTACATCCAGTCGCGCACACCACGCGGTGACAGTGGCAAGCACCTGGGGGTCGATGTGGCCCTCGACGAGATATTCGCCCGGTGCGGTCTCGCTGGCGTTGTAGCTCTCAGGCAGCGCCGACACCAGCAATGAGAGGTCAAGCTTCCGTGGTGCGCGAAACCGCAGCTGGTTCTCGGCGCCGCTGCGCATGAGCTCCGCCGGTGTGCCGGTGGCCACCGCGACACCGTGGTCGATGATCACGATCCGGTCGGCCAGCTCCTCGGCCTCGGTCAACTGATGAGTGGTCAGAACCACCGTGACACCGTCGCGGCGCAATCCGTCGATCAACTCCCACACCACGATTCGCGCGTGCGCATCCATGCCCGCGGTGGGCTCATCGAGGAAAACCAGCTCTGGGCGACCCACCACCGCGCACGCGAGCGCCAGCCGCTGCTGCTGGCCGCCGGAGAGCCGTCGATAGGTCGTGCGCGCCGCCTCCGTCAGGCCGAGCGTGTCCATCAGCCATTGCGGGTCGAGCGGGTTGGCGGCATACGCGGCAACGAGATTCAGCATCTCGCCCGCCCGTGCCGCGGGATATCCGCCGCCGCCCTGCAGCATCACCCCGATGCGCTCACGCACGCGGGCGTTGTCGGTGACCGGGTCAAGCCCGAGGATCTCGATGCTGCCCGCGTCGGGCTTGATGAAGCCCTCGCACATCTCCACCGTGGTGGTCTTGCCCGCACCGTTGGGCCCGAGCAGCGCGAGCACTTCCGCAGCCTGGACGTCCAGGTCGAGTTCGGAGACGGCCGTCGTCGACCCGTACCGCTTGCTGACCCCGCGCAGGCGCACGGGGACGGCCGACGAGCGTTCGCGCGTGGGGGTACCTCCCGCCCCCAGTGCAGGGGGAGAGCCGACGGCACGGGAGTCGGAAGTCACGGGGATTCAGCGTAAGCGCTGGGCTTGGCAGGCTGCGGCGCCGGTATTGACGGTTCGACGACGGGGGGCGGTGCCACCCGCGCGCCGCCGGCGTCGGGCAGCTTGCGCCACGGCAGGCGGTAGTAGGTCAGGCCGATGAGGATCAGCACGATCACCGTGCTCGCCACGACCGCAAGCAGGATCTGGAACAGCGTGAACCGGTCACCGTTGGCCGTCGGGCCGAAGATGCCGACGACGAGGGTGACGACGATGGTCGTGGTGCGAAACGCCGGCCGGGTGGCCCACGCCGCGAGTGGGATCACGGCCCACAACACGTACCACGGCTGAACCACCGGGAACAGCAGCACCGTCATACCGAGCGCGACGCCAAGCCCGCCCACCGGATGCAATCGACCACGCAGCACCGCGAGTAGCAGGAACGTCACGATGATCGCGATGGTGAACACACCGATCGCACGGGTCAGGCCGAGCACCGCCGTGGTGTGATCGCCCAAGCCGAGCAGGATGCCGACCTGTCCCGTGCCAAGCGCCAACAGGGTTGGCAGCGACATCCAGCTGCGGACGACGTTCGCGGTGCCCAGCGTGAAGAGCCAACCGAACCCCAGGCCGCTGGCCCAGCCGATGAGCGCCATCACCGCGACCGACACTGCGGTAAGCGATCCGCCTGCAACCAGGAACGCCTTGAACGTGCCGCCCCAGTGGCAGGCCAGGGCCATCGCCACGAAGCCGAGGGCAAGCAGCGAGGGCAGCTTGACCTGCGAGGACATCGTAATCAGCACGACGCCCAGGAGAAGGTTGGCCAGCGGCAGCCACCGCGCCCGTTCGGCGTGGCTGTGCGGCCAAGCCACCGGTTTTGGCAGCAGCGGTCTGCCGGCGTTGACGCCACGCAGCGCGAACTCGGTACCCGCCAGCATCAGGCCCAGCATCAGCGCCTCGTTGTGGATGCCCGCGACCAGATGCATGAACAGCAGCGGATTCGCCGCGCCCAGCCACATCGCGCTCACTTCGGCGACCCCGCAACGGCTGGCCAGCCGTGGTGTCGCCCAGACGATCAGGCCCACACCGAGCAGCACCACCAGCCGATGGCACAACACGGCCGCCACGATGTTTTCCCCCGTCAGCGCCGAAATGCCCTGACCGATCCACAGGAACAGCGGGCCGTAGGGGGCCGGGGTCTCGCGCCACATGTTCGGCACCGACAGCGTGAACACATGGTCGAGGCCCAGTCCGGTGGCGGGGCCCACCTTGTACGGGTTGAGGCCGTTTATCGAGATCTCGCTCTGCGCCAGATAGGAGTAGACGTCCCTGCTGTACATCGGCGGCGCGATGAGCAGCGGCAACACCCACAGCAGCAGTAGGCGGTCGAGCTGGCTGCGCGTCATACGCCGGTCGCCCAGCGTGAAGCGGCCGAGCATGAGCCACGCCAGCGCCATCATCACCGCACCGGTGGTGGTCATGGTCAGCGACACCGTCTGGATGCGAGACGGCAGATTCAGCAGCCGCACCCCGAACGTCGGGTCCTGTACCACCGGGCGAGCGCCGACGCCCAACGCGCCGATGGCCATCAAGACTGTGCCGGTGGCTCCGAACAGGCGTGTCCGCCGCAGCGCGATGAGTTCGGCGTCATTCAGCGGGGAGCCAACGGCCCGTTCGTCGCCGTGCCATCCGGCAATCGACGTGCTGAGGGACCGCAGGCGGAGCGCCATCACAGCAGCGTAGCCGCCGCCGATATGGCTTCCGTTAAGCTAAGGGCACCCTTCCTTTACCGTGTTTCGGAATTCCGTCACAATAGTGTTGTGAAATTCCGTCCGGAGGCTGAAGCCGCCGTGTCGGCGACATCGAGCACTGGAGCCGCGAAGGCGGTGACATCCAGCACCGACCGCCACACGCGTGGCGCGATCGTCCGGCTCTTGATGGAATCCGGACCCATCACCGCCGGTGAGATCGGTGACCGGCTCGGCATCTCCGCCGCGGGCGTTCGCAGGCACCTGGATGCCCTGTTGGAGGCCGGCGATGCGCAGTCCAGCGCCGCCGCGGCCTGGCAGCACAACGGACGGGGACGGCCGGCCAAGCGGTATCGGCTCACAGCCGAGGGTAGGGCCAAGCTGGAACACGCCTACGACGATCTTGCGGTCGCCGCGATGCGGCAGCTGAGGGAGATCGGCGGCGATGACGCTGTCCGCACCTTCGCGAGGCGGCGTATCGACACCATCCTGTCGGGAGTAAGCGAAGGGCCAAGCGACGTTGAAGCCAAGGCCGACAGGGTTGCGACCGCGTTGACGAAGGCCGGCTACGCGACCACTGTGACGCCGATGACGCCGGTGGCTGGGCCGATCCACGGCATCCAGCTGTGCCAGCACCACTGCCCGGTATCGCACGTCGCAGAGGAGTTCCCCGAGCTGTGCGAGACCGAGCGTGAAGCGTTCGCCGAGATCCTGGGCACCCACGTGCAGCGGCTGGCGACGATCGTCAATGGCGACTGCGCGTGCACCACGCACGTCCCGCTGACCGAAAGCACTGAAAAGCCAAAATCCCTCCGGCGCACAGCTCGCGTCGAAGCCACCACGAGCAAGCAAGGAGCGTCGACATGACGACCATTCCCGAGGTCCACAAGGTAGGCGAACCGCTCAGCCAGGACGAGGCCATCGCCTCGCTGAGCCGGTACGGCTATGGCTGGGTGGACTCCGACGTTGCGGGCGCCAGCGCACAGCGCGGGCTGTCCGAAGCGGTCGTGCGCGACATCTCGGGCAAGAAGAACGAGCCGGAGTGGATGCTCGAGAGCCGGCTGCGCGCGCTGCGCACGTTCAACAAGAAGCCGATGCCGAACTGGGGTTCCAACCTCGAGGGCATCGACTTCGACAACATCAAGTACTTCGTGCGCTCCACCGAGAAGCAGGCCGCGA
>DASQCE010000056.1:0-6366 GCA_035634855.1 Mycobacterium sp. | reverse complement strand
ATCTCGAGAAGCTGGCCTCCGGAGATGTCAACAAGGTCGCCGAGGTCGTCCGCGACCTGTGGCGCCGGGATCAGGAGCGTGGCCTGTCCGCAGGCGAGAAGCGGATGCTGGCCAAGGCGCGGCAGATTCTGGTCGGTGAGCTCGCGCTTGCCGAGAACACGGACGACGCCAAGGCGGCAACCATCCTCGACGAGGTGCTGGCCGCCGCGTCCTGAAGGCGATGATGTCGATCCCAAGGGTTGGGCTCGGCACTGACGTACACCCCATCCAGGCCGGTCGGCCGTGTTGGCTGCTGTGCCTGCTGTTCGCCGACGCCGAGGGCTGCGCCGGTCATTCCGATGGTGACGTGGCCGCTCATGCGCTGTGCGATGCCCTGCTCTCCGCCGCCGGGCTTGGCGATATCGGCGATGTCTTCGGCACCGACCGCCCGGAGTGGCAGGGCGCCAGCGGTGCGGACATGCTCCGGCACGTCAAGGGACTCTTGGCGGGCGAGGGTTACCGCATCGGCAACGCCGCCGTGCAGGTGATCGGCAATCGGCCCAAGGTGGGCCCGCGACGCGCCGAGGCGCAAAAGGTTCTTTCCGAACTGCTGGACGCCCCCGTATCGGTGTCTGCCACGACCACCGACGGCCTCGGCCTGACGGGCCGCGGCGAGGGACTGGCCGCGATCGCCACCGCCCTGGTGGTCGGTAGTGGTTAGTACGGGCCGAAAAGGCCGGTAAGCTGGCGCGTCGTGACCGACGGCGACTTGCGGCTGTACGACACCATGACGGGTGCCGTACGCGATTTCGTGCCGCTGCGGCCCGGCCACGCGTCGATTTATCTGTGTGGCGCCACCGTGCAGGGCCTGCCGCACATCGGCCATGTTCGGAGCGGTGTTGCGTTCGACGTGTTGCGTCGTTGGCTGATGGCCAAGGGCTACGACGTCGCGTTCATCCGCAACGTCACCGACATCGACGACAAGATCCTCAACAAGGCCGCCGACGCGGGCCGGCCGTGGTGGGAGTGGGCCGCCACCTACGAGCGGGCGTTTTCGGCCGCCTACGACGCCCTGGGCGTGCTGGCGCCGTCGGCTGAGCCGCGCGCCACCGGGCACATCACCCAGCTGGTCGAGCTGATCGAGCAGCTGATCGAACGAGGGCACGCCTACGCCGGAAACGGCGACGTCTACTTCGACGTTCTCAGCCTGCCCGACTACGGCAAGCTGTCGGGCCACAAGATCGACGACGTGCACCAGGGTGAGGGTGTCGCAAAGGGCAAGCGCGACGAGCGCGACTTCACGCTGTGGAAGGGGGCGAAGCCCGGTGAGCCGTCGTGGCCGACGCCGTGGGGCCCTGGCCGCCCCGGCTGGCACACCGAATGCGTCGCGATGTGCGAGGCGTACCTCGGACCAGAATTCGATATCCACGCCGGCGGCATGGATCTGGTGTTCCCGCACCACGAGAACGAGATCGCGCAGGCCGAGGCCGCCGGCGACTCGTTCGCCCGGTTCTGGCTGCACAACGGCTGGGTCACCATGGGCGGTGAGAAGATGAGCAAGTCGCTGGGCAACGTGCTCGCGATTCCCGCTGTGCTGCAACGGGTCCGGCCCGCCGAGTTGCGCTACTACCTGGGCAGCGCGCATTACCGGTCGATGCTCGAATTCTCCGAGACCGCGCTGCAGGATGCGGCCAAGGCCTACACCGGCATCGAGGACTTCCTGCACAGGGTGCGCAACCGGGTCGGCGCGGTGGTGCCGGGCGAGTGGACACCGAAGTTCGTCGAGGCCCTCGACGACGACCTTGCGGTGCCGATCGCACTGGCCGAGGTGCACGCCGCCCGCGCGGAGGGTAACCGGGCGCTGGATGCCGGCGACCACGAAACGGCTCTGGCGCATGCGATGTCGATCCGGGCGATGATGGGCATCCTCGGCGCCGACCCGCTCGACGAGCGTTGGGAGTCGCACGACGAGACGTCCGCCGCGCTGGCTGCGGTCGACGTCCTGGTGCAGGCCGAGGTGCAGCGGCGCGAGGATGCCAGGGCGCGGCGGGACTGGGCGGAGGCCGACGCGATTCGCGACCGGCTCAAGGAGGCCGGCATCGAGGTCACCGATACCGCCGACGGACCGCAGTGGGCGCTTCTCGACGGGTACACGAAATAGATGGCTGGGAACTCGCGGCGCCGGGGCGCGGTTCGCAAACCCGGCACCAAGAAGGGGCCGACGGTCGGGTCCGGCGGTGTGCGCCGCCGCGGGCTAGAGGGCCGTGGCGCCACGCCGCCCGCGCACATGCGGCCCAACCACCCGGCCGCCAAACGCGCGGCCAAGGCCCAGCAGCAGCAGCGGCGGCCAGCCCGCAAGACCGACGACACCGAGATAGTGCTGGGCCGTAACCCGGTGCTCGAGTGCCTGCGGACCGGGGTGCCCGCCACCGCGCTGTACGTCGCACTCGGCGCCGAGGCCGATGAGCGGCTCACCGAATCCGTAAGACTGGCAGCCGATTCCGGCATCTCGATCCTCGAGGTGGCACGGCACGACTTGGACCGGATCGCGGTGAACGGGCTTCATCAGGGCATCGCACTGCGGGTGCCGCCGTACGCGTATGCGCACCCCGAGGACCTGCTGGCCGACGCGACGAAAGACAGCGTCCCCGCGTTGATGGTGGCGCTGGACAACATCTCCGATCCACGCAATCTCGGTGCGATCGTCCGGTCCGTGGCAGCGTTCGGTGGCCACGGCGTGGTGATCCCGCAGCGGCGGTCGGCATCCGTTACCGCTGTGGCCTGGCGCACCAGCGCGGGCGCGGCCGCGCGGATACCGGTCGCGCGGGCGACGAATCTCAATCGGACGCTGAAGCATTGGGCCGATGCGGGCCTGCAGGTGGTTGGGCTCGACGCGAACGGGGACACCACCATCGACGAATTGGACGGGGCGGGCCCGACGGTCGTCGTGGTGGGCTCAGAGGGCAAGGGGCTGTCGCGGCTGGTGCGGGAGAACTGCGACGCCGTGGTGTCTATCCCGATGGCCGGGCCGACGGAGTCGTTGAACGCTTCGGTGGCCGCCGGCGTGGTGCTCGCCGAAATCGCCCGCCAGCGACGGGGTTAACTGTTAGCGCGAGGAGACCCAAAAGTCCCCAAAACCATGGCGTGTCGGGGCTTTTTGCGTCCCCAGCTTGCGCGTGGGCCCAACTCGTGCAGGTTAAATCAGCCACGCCTTGGCCGGGTCAAGGTGAACTTGTCGACCGGTATCACTTCCCCGAACGGCCCGTTGACCACGTAGTACGTGGCGGCCATCGACGTGTTGCCGTTGGGCTGCCCCGGGTCGACGTCGAATGCGACAAAGCCGCAGGGATTGTCGCGGTCGCGAAACACCGACCACGGTGCGGTTTCCTGGGTGTACCGCGGCGTCTTGTGACCGGTGGCGGGGTCGACATCCCCTACGGCCATGAGGACCTGGCATCGCGGCTCCGGAAAGAACATCTTGTTTGACGGGATCGACGTGCCTCCGCCGCCGATCACCAGGTGAACAGTGCCCTTACTGGTGTCGATGTGATCCGGTTGCGTGTCGACCGGGTTCGGCGTCAGGGTGTCGGTCGGCAGGGTTCCCCGAATCGCATGGGTGCGTTCGTAGTGATGCTCATGTCCGCATACCACGAGGTCGACGCCGAAGCGGTCGAAGAGCGGCAGCCAGTTCTCCCGAATCCCGAGGTCTGCGCCGTTGGTACGTTCGCCCGTCGAGACCGCGGTCTGATGCATGCAGACGACGATCCAGTCCAAGTCTGGATCACGCCGTGAGCGGTCTAATTCGCCTTCGAGCCAACGCTTTTGGGCATCACCGGAGTAGCCGCGCACGTACGAGTTGCCGCCGTCCTGATAGCACACATCGTCATTGGCCAGGCTGACCACCCGCACCGATCCTGCGGTGAACGCGTACCACAACCCTCGCAAATCCGGATCCGAACCGGACTCCGGCAACGCGAAGTAGGCCTGGTAGGCGCTGTAGCCGATCGGGCCGTTGCCGAGCTCGTTCTCGTGATTGCCCGCTGCAGGCATCCACGGCCGGAAGCGCGCGGACCTGGAATTGTTCTCGAACCAGTCCGACCACGTCCTGACGCGGTCCTTGGCCAGGTTGGCGTAGCACAGGTCGCCGTTGACGAGGTGGAACAACGGCGCGGCGCGTTCGATCGCGGTGGTGATGTCACCCGCCGCGGGCGATCCGCGGTTGTCGCTACCGAACGCGCTGGCGACAAGGGCGTCCAGCGTCGGGGTGGACTGATCGCCAAAGCTGGTGAACCGCAGCGGGGAGCGGCCGCGCGGCGCCGTCCGCACGGTGCCCACTTCGGGACTGGCGCCGTCGTGCACCGCGGCGTAGACGTAGTCGGTGTCGGGTGCGAGATTCGTGAGCCGGCCGTGGTGCACCCGGATCTCGGTGCGGGAGGCGGCGTCGCGATAGGTCACCGTCTCCGCGGCCACGGTTCGGCCAACGCCGTCGCCGGGCGTGCCGACCAGGACTCGGGGATTGTTCACCGCGGCGGCGGTGTGCCAGGACACCACCACTTCGGATGCAGCGTCGGCACCGTATTGCAGATGCAGCCCGCCCACCCGTGGTGCGCCGCTGCGGTCGCCGCGCTGCCACAGCGTCGGACCGGTGCGGTCGGCCGTGAGGACTCCGGCGACGCCGGCCCCGACGCCTGCGCCGACGATCGCCGACGTTCCACCGACGATCAGCGTCCTGCGGCTCACATCCATCACGGTGCGATCAACCGATCCGGGCGAGCGCCGGATATTTCGGCTCGACGCCGGCGCCCGGCGTCACACGGCGCAGCCGCTTGGCCACCCACGGCGCCGCGAACGCCAGTGTCCATTGCAGATTCTCCCAGAAACTGCGCGCAGGCGACGACGAGGCCAGCAGGGCGGCCGATCGCGTCGGGAGGTTGTGGGAAACGGTCAGTGTGTCAAGTACTTTGGCGGCCATCCTCTCGTGACCGAGTGGTGAGAGATGGATGCGATCACCTGCCCACAGGCGCGGATCGCGAAACTCGGTGAACCGCCAGAAGTCCACGAGCTGCAGACCGAGATCGTCGGCGATGCCGCGCAACAGCTCGTTGTAGACCGCGGCCCGGCCCCGCAGCCGCCGGAACAGCGGCACCGTGCCGAGGTCACCCGCGGTGAACGCGAGCACGTGGGCACCACTCTGCTGCAAGGTCTTCAGACCGTCGGCGTATCGGGACATCATCGCGTCGATGTCGTTGCGCACCAACAGCAGGTCGTTCATGCCCGCGTACACGGTGACGAGGTCGGGTTCGAGCATTACGGCGATCTGAACTTGCTCCGCGAGAATCTCGTCCATCCTGCGGCCGCGCACCGCGAGGTTGGCGTAGCGAAGCTCTGGACTGTTCTGCGCCAGCGCGACCGCGACGTGGTCCGCCCATCCGCGCAAACCGTTGGGGCTGGTGGGATGTGGGTCGCCGACACCCTCGGTGAACGAGTCGCCGAGCGCCACGTACCTAGTGAACACTGCCGGCGGAGCCGGCGATCCGGTCATGGCCACGACACCAATCTTGCCGGTGTTACGGCGAATGTCTCGCCGGCAGCGCCCTAGGTGGGCGAATCGACGTCAGCCGTCCTACTGCTGTTCGCGTCGATGTAACCGTCGCTTAGGCCCACGCCGTCGATGATGGGCCAACCGGGCGAGGAGACGTCATGGCGGCCCTGAGGTCGGACACCCGCGTCGAGCTGTCCTTCCTTGGCAGATTCAGCTTCGGCATCGACCAATGCGCCTATGTGCCGTTCGACGTACCGGCGGGGACCCAGCGAATCGACGTCAGCACGTCGCATGACCAGTTCTCGCTGCTCGGCATCGGCCACAATGTGCTCGATCTGGGCATCTTCGGGCCCGCGGGCCACGAACGCAGCAACGCCAAGGGGTTTCGGGGCTGGTCGGGCGGAGCCCGTGCGGGATTCATGCTGTCCGCGGTCAACGCGACGTCCGGCTACCTGGCGGGTCCGACCGACCCCGGCCGCTGGGCGTTGGCACTCGGGCCGGTCGTGCTCAACCCGCTGGGCATGGACTGGGACGCCGAGATTGCACTGACCCGGGCCGTGCAGCCGTCGTTGCGGCCGACCTGGGGCGTCCACCCAGCCGGCCGGTACGACAGTCGACCGGGGTGGTATCGGGGCGATTTACACACGCACACAGTGCATTCCGATGGCACGCGGCGGATCAACGAGATGGCCGGCCGCCACGTCGGCCGGCCTTGACTTCATCGTCTCCACCGACCACAACACCAGCGCCGCCAACCGGGCCTGGGCGGCAACCAAGAACGACGGCCTGGAGGTCATCGCGGGTGAGGAGGTCACCACCCGTCACGGGCATTGGCTGGCGATCGC